>NZ_JABWRO010000029.1:0-47831 GCF_014268985.1 Pseudomonas sp. RW10S2
TGGTCATTCGACGAAACTGTATATTTGTACAGTTTCGACGAATGCGCAAATGCCGTTTTCCGATTAAGCGCCCGCTGGCTAGAAGATGTAGTCGGTGGTCAGGAAGCTGGACTGGCGATTGCGGATGATCTCGCTGATCAGCGTCTTGTTGGCCTCCTGGAACTTGGTGGCCACCAGGGTACGGATCGAGAATACCCGCAACGCGTCATGCACCGATAACGTACCTTCTGCGCTGTTCTTGCGGCCGTTGAACGGGTAGGTGTCCGGGCCGCGCTGGCACTGGGCGTTGAGGTTGATGCGCCCGACCTGGTTGGCGAAGGTATCGACAAGCGCACCGACGGTCTGCGGATCGTTGCCGAACAGGCTCAGCTGCTGGCCGTAGTCGGAGTCGAGCACATAGTCGATCACCGTGTGCAGGTCGCGGTAGGGCACCACCGGCACCAGCGGGCCGAACTGCTCTTCGTGATAGACGCGCATCGACGGTGCCACCGGGTACAGCAGGGCGGGGTAGAAGAACGATCCCCGGCTCTGGCCGCCGCCCGGATTGATGACCTTGGCGCCGTGGGCTTGCGCATCGGCGACCAGGCCGTCGAGGTAGTCGACCTTGCCCGGCTCGGGCAGCGGCGTCAGTGCAACGCCGGGTTCCCAGGGCATGCCAGGCTTGAGCGCAGCAAGCTTGCGCTGGAATTTCTCGAGGAACGGCTCGACCACATCCTCGTGCACGAACAGGATCTTCAATGCCGTGCAACGCTGGCCGTTGAACGACAGGGCGCCGGTCAAGGCTTCGTCGACGGCATTGTCCAGGTCCACCTCTGGCAGCACGATCCCTGGGTTCTTGGCGTCCAGGCCCAGCGCCGCACGCAGGCGGTGGGGGCGCGGGTGGAGCTTTTTCAGGTCGCTGGCGGCCTTGTGCGTGCCGATGAAGGCGAACACATCGACCTTGCCGCTGGCCATCAGGGCGCTGACCGTCTCGCGGCCACGGCCATAGATGACGTTGATCACCCCCGGCGGGAAGCTGTCGCGGAAGGCTTCGAGCAGCGGGCGGATCAGCAGCACGCCGAACTTGGCCGGCTTGAACACCACCGTGTTGCCCATGATCAGCGCCGGGATCAGCGTGGTGAAGGTTTCGTTGAGCGGGTAGTTGTATGGCCCCATGCACAGCGCCACCCCCAGTGGTGCGCGGCGGATCTGGCCGAGGGTGCCCTGTTCCAGCTCGAAGCGGCTGGAGCGGCGGTCCAGGTCCTTGAGGGCGTTGATGGTATCGACGATGTAGTCGCAGGTGCGGTCGAACTCCTTTTCCGAGTCCTTGAGGTTCTTGCCGATCTCCCACATCAGCAGCTTGACCACCGCCGTGCGCTGTTCGCGCATGCGCGCCAGGAAGGCTTCGACATGCTCGATACGCTCGGCAACACGCATGTTCGGCCACGCGCCGCGACCCTTGTCGTAGGCCTGCACCGCGGCATCGAGGGCGGTGAGGGCGGTGTCGGCATCGAGCAGCGGTGCGCTGCCGAGGATGACCTGGCGTTCTTCATCGCCTTGCTTGAGCCACACCGGGCTGCGCACGGTGGCCAGCGGCCCGTCCCAACGCCTGAGCTGCCCGCCCACCAGGTAGTCGCGTTGCTCCAGCGGCTCGCCCAGGCGCCAGGCCTCGGGGATGTCTTCTGGGGTGGGAAACAGCGAATCGAGCAGACGGTCCATGGGTACTGCACCTCACTTTTTAGCTGATCAGGTGAAACGCTTCAGCCGAGCATGCACCTGCTGTCGGAAATATTCCAGTCTGGTTCAAGCGCGAGGGTTCGCCATCGACGACCCACCGGCGCCTGGCAGGCGCCGACGGGTGGCCATGGGGTTTACTCTTCCGGTGACGGCGGCTCCGGCGATTCGGCAAGCTCGGCTTCGGGCGCCGGTGGGAAAGGCAGTTCCAGCAGGTGCTCGGCACCTGCGGCAACGGCTTGCTCGCCCAGGACCGGGTCTTGATCCATCAGGTAAAGGCGCCGCCAGATTTCTGCGAGGTTTGCCTCGGGGGCGGCATTGAACTGCTCGTCCTCGATCAGCGGCCTCAGGTCCCTGCGGTACTGAAGGGGCAGGCGCTCCCAGACGGCGGTGTCCTCTTCGCTGGCCATGGACAACAAGGCTTCGTATTCATGGTCGGCGACCATCAGGTCTACGCCGAAACGCACATAGTAGGCATTGATCTGCGCAATCATGCCGTCGCCCATGTGCTGGCTTTCCAGGCGCATCACCTGAGCGAGTGGACGCGGCAGAGGTTGTGGCTGTGGCAGTTCGGTGAAGCGGTTTTCCGACAGGTTGACGATGTTCGGGTTGCGCATGTTCACCAGCCCAGCGGGTATTTCGGTCAGTTCGCAATTCCCGAGCATCAGTGAGTCCAGGTGGGGCAAGGCTTCCAGGTTGGGGCTTGCCTGCAGCGGGTTGTTGGTGAGGTCCAGGGTCCTGAGGTTGACCATCTCGTTGAGCCTTTGCTGTGCCTGCTCGTTCCAGGTCAGGTTGTTTTCCTCCAGGTCCAGCAAGCGTAGGGTTTGCGGGTTGCTCAGTTGCGGAATGTGTTGCAGCGAGCACGCTTCCAGGGTCAGCCCCTGCAGGTTGGGCAAGCGTTCCAGCAACGAAGCGGGCAGGGTGTCGATGTGCGGGTTGCGGGCCAGGTCGAGGATCCCGACATGTGGGAAGTGGTGGGGCAGCTCTAGGCTGGCGAGGTCGTCGTTGGTGAGATCGAGGTCGGCCAGTTCCATCGAGAACAGCCGGTCTTCGCCCAGCGATTGTCGACTCATGCCGCGCCAGCTGTTCAGCAGTCGCGGTACGGCCCGGGTCCGTGCAGGTGAGCCTGCGGCCCAGGCAGCGAAGTTGGACGTTACTGATTGATACTGTGCGTTCAGGGCTGCCACGGCCTGATCCGGGCTTGCTCCTTGCTCACGACTCGAGGCAAAGAAGGCATTGATGCCGTCATTGTTCATCGTGGGGTAGACCTGCTGCACCTGGCGGTAAAGCGCTCGGTCGATCGGTGCGGGAGGTGGCGGGGGGACGACCGCCGGCTCAGGCTCGCCGCCTGGCGCAGGGTTCGGATCCATTGGTGCTCCACCGCGCAGGCCCTGTTGGCGCAACCAGGCGAAGTCGCCGAATGGGCGCAACTGTCTGGCCCAGGCTTGGCGGTCGGTGTCGACCAGGGCTGTCAGGCGCGCTCGCAGGCTGTCGCTGGCTCCGGCCTCAAGCTCCATCGCTGCGCGTTCACTGGCCGACAGTACCTTCGCCGCCGCCTGGCACAGATCGGCAGTGGCGGGGGCGAGAACGGGACGCTCGCCCAGATAGGGCGCGTAACCCTGCGCAGACTTGATGATGACCCGCAAGCGAGTCGCGTAGCGGCTGCCAGCCATGGCCAGGGTACGCCCCTGGAGATCCTCCGCGCGCAGCTCGATGCGCACATCCTGTGGCCAGCCCTTCAGCGCCGTCATGGCCTTGAGCGCAAGGCGTTCGCTGTGGGCGCTGGCCAGCTCGGGCAGGTTCAGGCCTTCCAGGCCTCGGGCAACCGGCAGCTCATCCTCGAGGCCCCGCGCAAGGTTGGCCAGGCGTGCGGGAAGGGCTTGTCCGGTGCTCCAGGCCGCCTGCTCGGTCGTGGTCATCGAACCGAGCAGGCGCCTGCACAATGGCGCACTCAGTCCCGGGTAGTCCTGCTGCATCCGTGTTTCGTCGGCATGGGCTGGCACGCTGGCCTCGTAGCCTTCGGCGAACAGCCTGTCACGCTCGGCGCCGCTGGCTGTCGGATAGGTTTGCGCGATCTGCCGTTGCAGGCGCAGGCGTACCAAGGTGTCGGCCAGCAGCGGTGGGGTCTTGGCATGGGTCAGGTGTACCTGGCGCAGTTGTGCTTCGTCCACGCCGCTGATGCGCGCAGCCAGCTCCAGCTGTGCCGGGGTGAAGGTTTCAAGACGGCTGTCCAGCCGCCTCACCAGTGTCGCCAGTGGCCAGTCGCGGGGTTGTTCGTGCTCGGCGCGCCAGGCCGTTTCGTCATTGTGCTCCAGCAGGGGCTGGTAGGCGTCAGGGTCGTCAGGATGAACCAGCCGCCAACGCTGCAGCTGTGCGTCGAAGCGTCGTCGATACCAGTGGCCGTCCATCTGCAAGGAGTCCGGCGTGGCGTCGGAGGCCGGGATACGGTAGGGCGTCAGGTCGGGGCGCCAGAGGCGTTGGCTGCCATCGGCCCGGGTGATCGGGTCGAGGCTCTCGAGCAGCGGTGTGCGGGTGAGCGTGCGCACCACCTGGCCACCGACATGCAGCCCGGCGATTACCGCCAGGTTCAGGCCTACCACTTTCAGATGCTGGAACGCCTCGTCGCGATCACCGACCTCCCAGGCCTCGTAGCCTTCGTAGACCTCATGCAACAATTGGCAGGCGGTCACGGCGATCATCAGCACGCCGATGGCCGGTATGAAGAAGCCGAGGGTCATCAGGGCATTCAACCCAAGGCTCTCCCACATCTGCAGGCGCTTCTTGCGCGCCCGCTCGTCGGCCTGGGCCGTGGGCACGGCGAGCAGCAGTGCCTCGGCCTTGAGCCAGGCGAGATGGTCGCTGTACAGGAACTCGAACAGCGGCCCTTCGATGTCGTGCCGCTCCAGGTGCAGATCGGCTCCCTCAGGCAGTGTCCAGGCTTGATCGTAGCTTGCGTGCGCATCGCTGCTGAGGTTTTGCCGTGCCCGATCGAGGAACTGCAGCCGATCTTCGCTGGCGATGAGCGCCAGGCACCGTCTGCGAAAGGTGGGGTCGCAAAGATCGGTCTGCAATTGCGCGACCAACGCCTGCTCACTGCCGAAGGCGCGGACGGCGGCTTCCTGCCCCGGGAGATACAGCAGTCGACCGGCTTCACCCGCATCGACCAGCAGGGCCTCGTGCAACGTCACGCCGAACACTTGCAGTTGCTGGCAAGGCAGGGCCGATCCGTCGTCGAGCAACTGCTGGATGCAATCCCGTGCGTTGCCATCGATCCGATGCTGCAGTCGCGCCAGGTCGGCTGCCAGTTGCAGGTTGCTTTGGTAAAGCCTGATTGCGGCGGGGCGGACATCGGGCGCGCTGAACCTGGCTTCCAGGTGCGCTTGGTAGCGCTGGCCCAGGTCGAGGTCGCGACATGTGCTGGCAAAGGCCTCGGGAGTAAGCGGCAGCGGTTTGATCTTGAAGGCTTTGGAGGCCAGGGAGTAGGGCACCTGGGTTTCGCTGTCGCCAAGGGTCGTGCTACCGGTCACGGTAATGTCGGTGATTTCGCTGTCGCCCTCGAGGGCCAGCGCGCTCTTGATGTTGAAGCTGACATCTTCGGCAAAATTGTGCAGTGCTGCCTGGAGCAGGCTGCGTCGTTCGTAGGTGCTTACGTAGACCTGATGGGTGAACAGATCATGGACCTGGATCAGCTCCGAGGTACGCAGCGGGGTCTCGAACCCGTGCTCGGCCTTCAGGCGCTCGGCGAGCAGTGGTTCGGCGAACGCGTCGATCTGCTGCAGGCCCTTGAGCGCCCTGGCCAGGCTTTGCTGGGCCGTGGCCAACTGTGTCTGGCTGGCCAGTACGGCTTCGCGCAGGTCGGGCAAGGCGTTTTCGAACCAGGCGGCGTGCTGCCCTGGCAGGCCCTGCTGAGGCAGTGCACTGGCACGCAAGGTTTGCCATTGCTCTTCTGCAAGTCTCGATGCCCAGGTGGGCAAGCGCTGGGTGATCAGGTTCTGGTGGGTGGAGGGGAGAGTTGAAGGCATGGCTGTCGCTCCTGTTGTGGAACGCAACAGCAGGCGCCATCGATGGATGGGGGGGTGGTAAATAGATGGGGCCTGATTATGAAGTTTGAAGGTTTCCAGGAAACCAGAGGCGATTCAGGAGCGTGCGGTGGCTCGGTGAGGGTAAAACCTGAGCCTGGCGCAAGGCGAACGCTGGCCGTTCTGGCCAGGTTTGATGGGCGCTGTCACCTGGTATTTCTGTCAGTTGTGCGATGTGGGCAACTGCTTTTCAATCAGCGGACCAAACATGCCGGGTCCAAGGGATTGGGAGACAGCCATGCCGAATGACGCGCAGTTCAATGAGCCAGACGACGAGGGCGGCGTCGTGCTGACCCTCGATGAGATGATCAAGGCCTTTAACCAGCAACTGGCGACGCAGGAGATGAGCATGTTCTCCGTGGGCGGTGCCGGCCTGGCGGCGCTGGAGCGGATCTACATCCCGGGGCAGATCACCTCGGTGAAAACCCCAGGTGTCCAGGTCGGCGTCAACTACAACATGGCGCACACGAATGCCCGTGGGTTGTTGATCATCATCCAGCGCTACTCGAACATGCGCGTTGGTGACTGGATCGAGGTGTTCTGGGGGGATGACACTCTGCCTGTAGCGTCCGACAGGCTTCAAACCCAAGAGCAGGTTGATCAGCTTTTTCCGATGTACGTGCCCTCGGAGAAAGTGAAGGAGGGGGTGTTCGACCTGTGGTGCAAGGTCACCCGTGCCGGGGGCGGTAATGAAGATAAGTCCACGCCGCTGAGCGTGCTGAGCCGCCTCATTTTCCCCGGCGGAACCGACCCCGAGCCGGAAAAGCCAGGCCATCAGCACCTGGTACCGCCGAAAGCCAAAGTCCCGCCCTCTGGCGTCATCGGTGAGGACGAAGCGAAAGCCGGTGTCGAGGTGGAGATCGAGGTGTACCCGAACATGCGTGAGTACGACCAGATCCGCCTGAGTTGGGGCGGGGAGTTCGTACTCCACGATGTGCAGCCGGCAGAGGTGGGGAAACCCGTGGTGATTACTGTGCCGGAAGCGACCATTCGGGCCGCAGGCGACAGTGATGCCCTGGTCCTGACCTACCGGGTGACCGACGAGGTGAACAACCCGTCCAGCGACTGGTCTGAGCGCAGCACGCTGAAGACGGAAGTCGGTGTCGGGCTGCTGCCGGCACCTTACATCTTCAACCCTGACCCTGGCGCCGATCCTGAAGATGTCATCGACTTGGATGCGTTGGGTGATGCTGACCTGGAAATCGAAGTGGACACGCCGAGAACGGACTTCGAGGTGGACGACGTGATCACCGTCACCTGGCTAGGTAGCTCCACGCACGGCGAAACCCTTGAA
Source organism: Pseudomonas sp. RW10S2 (assembly GCF_014268985.1). Classification (NCBI taxonomy): domain Bacteria; kingdom Pseudomonadati; phylum Pseudomonadota; class Gammaproteobacteria; order Pseudomonadales; family Pseudomonadaceae; genus Pseudomonas; species Pseudomonas sp. RW10S2. The sequence continues at coordinate 7,087 of NZ_JABWRO010000029.1, forward strand.
GTCACCCCACCGTCTCAGACTGTAAGTCGGGTTGGACGCACGCTGGTGTTCAGCATTCCCAATGACAAGCTGTTCGCCTTGGGCGGCGGGCGTGGCGTTGCATCATTCGTCAACACTCGTGGCACTGACGATACCCCCTCCAAGCGTTCGTTCGTCAGTATTGCTGGTGTTATCCCCGTCCCGGCCAAACCTGACCTGCTCGAGGCTACCGGGGGTAGTTTGGACCCCACCCTGGTGGAGGCCACCGTCCAGGTGCCTGCGCAGGTGAACCTCGTGCGGGGGGACAGAGTGACGTTGACGTGGCTGGGGACGCGTGCCAACGGTACGCCGCTGCTGCACACGGAAATCAAGACTGTCAGTACCTCCCAGGCGGGCAAGGCCTTGGCGTTCCATGTACAAGGCGCTGCCAACCTGGCCCCGCTGGACGGCGGCAGCCTCGCCCTGAGCTACCAGCTCAAGCGGCGTGATCTGGACACGCCGCTGGATTCCGCGCATGAAGTGCTGCAGGTGGGTGACGCGCGTGCCGCATTGCCCGCGCCCTCGACGCGCCCACTTGTTCCCGGCGGCAAACTGGACCCAGACGCTTACCCACGGGGTATCGAGGTCATCGTACAGCCCTACACGAACATGAAGCAGGACCAGGACATGTACCTGGAGTGGACGTCCACCGTGGGGCAGCCGTACTACGACGATGTGCCGGTCACCCCGGGGCAGGAGACCATCTTCGAGGTCAGCCCCGCCCAACTGCGGGCGAATGATGGCGGCGCGGTGCTGGTGGGGTATCGGATCACCGAGGCTGGACAACCGGACCGCTATTCCGAGTACCTGGAGTTGCAGGTAGGTGCCGGCGAGAAGGTTGATTTGCTCGCGCCGGAGGTCGTGGAGGCCCAGGACGGCATTCTCAACCCTGGCGTTGTCACCGGCGGTGCGACGGTGCGGGTGCCGGCCAGCGCCGATCTCAAGGCGGGCGATGAGGTAGAGGTCTTCTGGGACGGCGACAAGCCGGGTGGGGTGACCTCGGTGTCCGACTTCGTGCTGGCGGATGGTGGTTTCCTGGACCTGCCCATCGACTATGCCTTCGTCATCGCCAATGCCGATGGAAACGTCAATGTCCGCTATGCGGTCTATCGATTGAGTGGCGCAAAGGACAAGTCGCTGGTTCTGTCGATCCGCGTGCAAAGCGCCGCCTTGCCACTGCCGATCGTTCTCGAGTCCATAGAGGGTAATATCAACCCGGACGACGTGGTCAGTGGTGCGACGGTGGTCGTCGAGGCGGTGGCGCAATTGCGTGAGCGTGATGTGGTGACGGTCGAGATCGTCAGCCCGGCGCCAGGCGGCAGCACGACGATTCCGGTCCCTGTGCCGACCGGTGGTAACAATCAGGCATTGCGCGTACCGGTGCCCTATGCCGTGATCAACGCCAGCAGTGGAGCGACTATCGCCCTTGAATACAGAATCGATCGCGCCGCTGGCGGCCCGCCGGAGAGTTCACCGTCCAATACCTACTCCGTGAGCCGGGTGATCGGTGCGGGGCCCATCCGTATCTTCGGTGCCCGTTATGGCGCCAGTTCCTCCCTCGCCTCGGGCTCGCCACGGATTATCAGTGCCTACAACTCGACCACCGACCAGCCCATTCTCGTGGAATGGCAATACGCTGGCGATGTGGCCTGGACGGCAGGTTACACCTGGCTCGACCGCCAACCCCAGCGGCCCCTGCGGGTGCGCAGCACCACCGATGCGGTGTGGCTCAACCCGGCCAATGTCGTCGGCAACGGTAAAGATGCACTGGGCAAGGGTCAGGCAGCCTTTGCGGTGATGCTCGACAACCCCACCCCTGGCCTGTTCAGCCTCTATGGCTGGGGGAGCGCGGCCTATGGCGCCAATGTGTCTCCGACACTTATCACCTATGATGATGTGGTCGAGGTCAGTGGTACCCGTAGCGCTTACGCAGCACGTCTGCAGAGCGGCTCCGTAGCCTGCTGGGGCGATACCGCCGAAGGCGGGACCCTGCGACCTGAAGACATAGGACAGCCATTCCTTGAGGTTCGCAGCAACGGCACGGTGTTCGTTGGCCGCCTCCAGGTAACGCCGGGAAGCAACAACGGCCGACTGACTGCGTGGGGCACTGCCGACAATGGCGCAACGGTGCCGCCGGACATCCTCGCGCTAACTGATATCACGGCGGTGTTCGGCGCTGGCTATGCCTTCGCTGCACAACGGGCGAATGGGCGATTGGTCGCCTGGGGCGATGTACAGCGTGGGGGTACCCTACCTGCAGATATCGCTGCGCTGAGCGACATCCAGATTGTCAAGGGCAACTGGGGGGCCTTTGGCGCCCGGCGGGCCAACAAGCGCCTGGTGGCCTGGGGTAGCGTCACCTATGGCGGAACGATACCGGCGCCTATTGCGGCACGTAACGACATCGAAACCCTGGAAGGCGCCACGGGTCAAGCCTTCAGCGCCCTGACCACCGCTGGGCAAGTAGTGGCCTGGGGGGCGACCAGCCATGGCGGAACAGTCCCTGCAGAAATCGCCGCGCTCAGCGATATCGTCGAGGTCACCAGCACCCTTCATGCGTTCTGCGCACGGCGTCGCAACGGCCATGTGGTGGCGTGGGGCAATACCGCCTATGGCGGTACGGTGCCTGCGCCCATCGCGCAACTGTCAGATATCGTTCAAGTGACGGGCAGCGCCTGGAGTTTCGCCGCCTTGCGCCGCAACGGCACGGTGGTGGCCTGGGGCAGTGCAGACTCTGGTGGCGATACAAGTGCCGTGGTTGCGCAGTTGACCCATGTGCAGGCGGTGTATGCCAACACTCACGGTTTCACCGCACTGACCACTGACGGGCGTGTGGTCACCTGGGGCAATGGCCCAGGTGGTGGTGACAGCTCGGCAGCGCAACCGGTCATTGCTGGGCGACTGCTGGCGGGCCGCCCTGACCCGAGTGCGGTCAACGCCGCAGTCAACGAGCGGAACGGGATGAGCCGCTTGGCGCTCGACAGCGCCAGTTTGTCGGAGAGCACACGATGAACGATATGACAGAAGCACAAGCAGCGCAGAATAGCCTTGCCGTACCCACCATGGCGAATGTGATCAATGGCAAGCTCGATCCAGCCCAGGTGCCGAGTAACGGTGCCCCGGTGGTCATGGCAGTGGGGGCGGAGCATGCCGGCAAGACCCTCACGCTGGTGCTGGCATTGGCCCAGGGGACTGAGCTTTTCACCCAAAACCTGCCCATCGGCTCTACGGGGCGCTCCATCACGCTGCGTATTCCCAAGGAGCACTTCACCAATAACCTGGCTGCTCAGGTGAAGGTGTTCTACCGGGTCAGTACGGTAGGGGATAGCCCCGTGCTGACGTTCCAGATCGACCAGGGGTTCGCGGGCGCTCATGAGTTGGACCTGACGGCACAGCGGTTCACGCCGGTGTACCTCGACGGTGAACTCAAGCTGCCTGGCCAGTTGCCGGTATTTTTGCGTTTCACCCGGATCGCTCCGGGGGCGACCAGCTACGCCAGCAGCGACGAGAGTGTGGCCACGGTGGATAACCAGGGGCAGGTCACGGCATTGCGCAACGGCCAGACCACCATCACCGCGCAATCACCTGGCGGACCGCAGAGCTATGTGCTGACGGTCAAGGGCATTCGTGGCCTGGAGTTCCTCGCGCGTCAAGGCTCTACCTGGCAAAGCGCGGACACCCTGTGCAAGAGCGCGGGCATGCAGCTACCGACCCAGGCGGACTTCACCAAGGTCCAGGGTGCATACGGCGTGCAGATGGCCGACCTGGGGCTGCCGAACTACCCCATCTGGGGGGCGGCACTGGATGGCGGCACGGCCTGGACCTACCACCCCTACACCCAGGTCCTGACCTCCGAGAGCACTGACGCCAACACCCTGCGTCAGGTCGCCGGGGTGGGTTGACCTGCGGTGTGCTGCTTCGCTGAGGGGCGGCGAACCCCACTCCCCACTTCTGTCAGGCGTTCCATCATGCGATCCCTGGGGTGGTGACCTATCGCCTGGAAGAGCAAGTGGTCAGTTGATCACTCGCTGAGCATGTCTGAGGTTTTCTTGTGAGAATGCCGTGGCTGTCACGTTGTTGTGTGCTGTTGAGCTGCCTGCTGGCCCCCGCTGCCTGGGCGCTGACCGGCCCAGAGCTGGCGGTCGCTCTCAACCAGTCTTACCAGAGCGGTGCGCTGCGCTGTGCAGGTAATCGGCCAGCGTATTTTTGCAGCGGTGTGCTGGTGCGACAGCAGCCTGCCAATGCGCCGCTGCCGTTCTGGACCCATGGCCCCGAAGCCATCGGTCAGGGTGCCGAGCGCTTCAGTTGGTTGCGACATGACGTGGGGGGAATGAGTGTCAGCGAGCCCAGTGGCTACATCTTCAGTAACCGTTTCGAGGCCATGGCGCAGGGCAAGGACTACAGCGTGCAAGGCGATGACGGCGGCACCCGGCCTGGCGAACTGCGGGTGGTCAACTGGGACACGTCGTTGCCCGAGCGCCTGGCCGTAGTGGCGGTGTACTACAACCGTGGCGACATCAACGGCCTACTGGCGGCCCAGCGGGACCAGCGCGCCTACCACGAGGCCGTTGGCGTGTGGTTGCCGGTACTGCGACTCGACCCCGCCCTGCCACAGAGCGCGGTGTTCGGTTTCGACTCGCGCGAGCAACTGTACCGCGGTTACCAGGTCGCCGACCGGCTGAACTTGCGCTACGCCGACACCGCCGCCAGTTGCTACGATGCGAGCCCCAGTTACAACTGCAATGGTGTGCTGATCCGCGCCACCGGTGCCTCCGCCGGCTTTCGTTCCTGGAACCCCACGCAGAACTCCATTTCACGAGATGGTGTTTCGTTCACCTATCTACGCGCCGATACCGGTGTCCAGCGCTTGGCCAGCAATGAGCCGGGTTTGATCTTCGATCGTCTGGATCAACCTGTCACGCATCCGGTCAGGTTGCGCTGCGCCTACCCGGCCAATGCCGGCACCAGCGGCATCCCGAACAGCTGTCGAGCCAGTTGCCTGTCGCAAGGTATTACCACGGTCGCGGCGTGGCGCGCGCGTTACGCTGGCAGCGCTGCGAACAGTTGCGCCTTCAGCATGGAGCCCACGCCCAATGCTGCGCAGTTCCAGTTGAACATCGACGTGCGCGCCAGCGCTGGTGCGCACAACGAAATCATCATTGGTGCCTGGCCGCAGAACATACCTCGGGAGTTGCCTATCGAGGCGATCTACTATCCTTCCGGTAGCGCCAGCCTGGCCGGGGCGAAGCTGATCCAGCGTGACTACTTCCAGCACACCGGCGTTTTCATGCCGGTAGTGCGCGTGAACCTGGCCAGTGGCAATGGTCAGGTGTTCACCTTCGTGGCGCAAGACCAGAACCTCTAGGAGTCAGAGTGAGCGACGTGCCATTAGCCAATGATTTCGACGAGCAAGAGACGCTCGCCCCTCGAAAGGCTGGTACTTAAAGCGCGGTGGCGTAACCCACCCGCGGTACGTCCTCAAGACGCGCATCGATCAACGATTTCAACGATTCCCCACTCTCCAGGTAGGCATCGCCAAAATCATGCCCGCCCAGCGCGCTGGGATGCGCGACCACCTCCAGCACCCCATCGCGCGGCGCCAGGCCCGCCTTCAGGTCCGCGGGGGTGCACACATAGTCGGCCGTGGCCCCGCTCAACTGGCGCAGGCGCCGGTTCAGCAGGGTCTTGAACAGCCGTTTCGCCGGGCCGATGTTGTGCCCCAGGTTGCGTGCCAGGCGCACCGGCACGCCCTGCTCACGGGCAAAACGCGCAACCACCTCACCCACTGGCCAGATGTTGTGCACGTGCTGGTGCGAGTCCAGGTGGCTGGGCATGACGCCATGGGCCACGCAGCGTTGCCATTGGGCTTCGAGTTCGTGGCGCACGGCCTCGCGCTCGCTGCGTGACAGGCGCAGGGTGCGCTGGCGCAGTCCGAGGTCGAACTCGCCCTGGGCGGTGCAGAAGCGCGGTTCGGCGAGGATCGCCTGGCTCAGGGGCCGACCGTAGGTCAGGTTGAAATGCAGGCCGATCCGGCCCTTCAGCACTGGCTGCTGGGCCAGTATGCACGCTGCCTGGAACGCCGGCATGTTGGCCATCAGTGTTGCCGAGCTGATCAGCCCGGCCTGGAACGCGTGCAGGATCACCGCGTTGATGGGGGCACTGAGGCCGAAGTCGTCAGCGTTGACTATGACCTGGGATGGCATCCGGGCGCTCCTGTGTGGGGTTAGGGGTGACGGTGGCTGCGCTGTGGGCCTTGCGCAGGCGTGGCTTGAGCCAGCGCCAGCAACGCAGGGCCAGGCCCAGGGCGATGCCGTCGGGGCGCCAGCTGTAGCTGCTCAGGCGCCATTGTTCGACCTGGCCGGTCTGGCGTTCATGCAACTGGTGGCTGGAGTTTTCAAGGCTTACCCGCGAGGCGTCGACCCAGCTCCAGCCCTCCTCGAGGCCCCAGTGAATCCACTCTTCGAGCAGCACTCGGCCACTGCCCAGCTCGCGTTGTTCGGGCACGAACGCCAGGTTGTAGTCGTAGATGCGTCCGCGCTCGAGCAGGGCCAGGCGGTAGCTGATGCATCGCCCGTCCAGCTCCAGCAGCACCAGGCACACCAGCCCTTCGCCAGCCAGCGCGGTGAAGGCCTGGTACATCCACTCGCGGCGCTGGCTGCCCGAGAAGATGCCGACGTCATCGTCGCCTTTCCAGCTCGCCGCTTCCACGGCGCTGATCGCATCGAGCAGGGCGGTGATGTTGTGGCGGTCGGCGACCACCCGGCGCACCTGCGCGCCGCAGGCGGCGATGCGCTTGCGTGCACGGCGCAGCTTGTAGCGTGGGTCGCCACTGACCTCCTGGCGATCGGCTTCACTGATCCGGTGCACCGGTACACGGCAGCTCAGGCGCCGCTCGAAGGTCGAGCTGGCCGCAGCCCATTGGCGCAGCCAGTCCTCATTGTCACCCTGCACGACTTCACTCAATTGCAGCAGCGCATGGGGAAGATGCTTGCGGATGGTCTTGAGCACCTGTGTTGCGTGGTGCGCCGGCAGGTCGAGCAACAACGCGATGCGATCGCTCAGCGGATGACCCAGGTGACGCACCACCGGGACATTCAGCGGGCCTGCCGCCTGGCGTTCGCGCACCAGGGGCAGGCACAGGCACAGGCGGCCATCGAGGTGACCGAGCAGAATCTTCAGTTGCTGGCCCGGTTGCAGAGCGGCCTCGGCGGCGCGCAGCCAGCCCAGGTGATTGAACGGGGTGCTGCCGGCCACGCGCTGGCGCAGCGCTTCATAGCCGGCGGCGGGAAAGCTGGGGGTGCGCAGCGAGGCGCACCAGCTCAGTTGCAGGGCCACGGGGTCAGGACGCCGCAGCCGTGGCGTTTTCGGACGCCGGTTTACGCAAGGGCTCCAGACGCGACTCGCTGTAGCGGCTTTCGCGGAAGAACTTCCAGCGCCCGAACAGGCAGTAGACATTCATGATGCGCCCTTGCTCCTGATAGCCCATGCGCAGGTGCAGTTTGAGCGCCGGGATGTTGTGTTGTTCGCAGACGTCCACCACCTTGGTGCAACCCTGCGCGGCCATGGCCTTCCACAACGCCACTTGCAAGTCCACCGACAGCTCGCTGCCCCAGTACTTGCGGATCAACTCGCCGCCGAACTCGAAGAACTCGCCCGGACCGACCGGGAACCAGCACCCGTAGTAATGGCGGTCGTGGTAATGGCGCGCACTGCCCCAGATGAAGGCCACGGTGTCGCCGTCGTCATCGAGGAACATCAACCCTGTGTGGCCCTCGGCCGCCAGCTCGCGCATGGTCTCGACGCGGTCGCCGAAGTGCTTGGCGAAGGCCTTGACGTTGTTCACGGTGATGTTCTCGATGCGCAGTGGCGCATAGGGTTTGAGACGGTGCGGGGGCACCGGGGTTTCCAGGTCGCGTTCCATCCACACCAGTTCCCAATGATAGAAGACGTAGTGTCGCCAGGCGCTGCTCAAGGTATTGCGTAGTCCCTTGCGCTTGATGCGATCCTGGATCTTGCTCAATGCACGCATGGTGCCTCCTGTTCGCGGCAGGTCGAGGTGCGTCTCATGACGCACTCCAGGTCAGGGCAAACAAGGTCTGCCCTGGCAATTGAAAACGAATCTGCCCCTGCTGGCAGCTGAAGCGGGCAGGGCGCGGTTGGTTATCGGGGCCGAACAGTTCGAGCTGGCCGGCCGGGCAGTCGCCCAGCGCCAGGTCGACTTGCTGCACGCGCTCGGCCTTGTTGACCCCCAGCAGGCTGCGCTGACGGCCGTCGGCCATGGCCAGCACGTCGACCTCGAAGGCGTCGTTGTCCAGGGCCAGCACCTGGCGCAGCCAGTGGCGCTGGATGAACTGCTGGGCAAGGCCCACCGGCTTGAGCTCGAAACGGTCATCGCCCAGCACGCGGATCATGCCCTTAGGCCATTCGGGCTCGTCGGCGACATGGAACCAGTTGAGCATGTCCAACAGGCCGTCGGCGGAGGCGTTGATCACCACCGAGGCCCACCACAGGCCCGCGTAGTGGGTGTTCTGGTCATAGGGGCTGAGGCTGGAGCCGCTGGACAGGTTGGTCTGGTCGAGCAGCAGCGCCTTGCGCGGCCGGCCTTGGCTGTCGAGGCCGACCAAGGCCGCGGCCTGGCGCACGCTGTCGCGGTAGCTGCGGGTGGCGAGCAGGTCGCGGACCATCCATTCGTGCCAGGCCAGGGCATCGATCTGCGCACCGTGCTCCTGCAGCAGGCGCCGGGCCCAGTCGATACCGCGCAGGTCCTTGCTGCCCTGGGTGAAGGGGCCGCCGAGCAGGCGTGACGAGGCGGGCATGGCGATCCGCACGCCCGCCTCCCGGGCACCCGGCCAGGCGCTTACGCGCTGGGCCATGCCGGCGAAGAAGTCGCGGTAGCTTTCATAGTTGCGGTAATTGAGATTGGGCTCGTCGGCAAAGGCCAGGTAGTGCAGGCCCTTGCCGCCCAGGCGCGCGGTGCCGGCCAGCCAGGCATCGAGGCCGTCGTGGCTGGTGCGGTCGGCGGCAAGATCGGCGCGCCGACCCGTGCCGGCGAGCAGGGTGATGTCCTGGGTGATGCCGAAGCGCTGCTGGTACAGGCGGCGCCAGGCGTCTTCATAGCCGGGCTGGCGGGCGAGCACGTCCATGAAGCTGTAGTAGCCGGCCGCCTGCGGACGCAGGGCATCCAGGGCGGCGAAGCTCGACGGTGGCGGCAGCACGTAGGGCAGGTTGACCCCCAGCAGCGGCGTGTGGCCCAGCACCTTGGCCTGGAGCCTGAGTCGCACCTGCCCGGCAGGGTTGGCGACATCGCCCAGTTGATCGGCGCGCTGGGCGAACAGGTTGGCGCTGCCATCGAGCCAGAATGCCGCCTTGCCGCGCCCTTGCAGGCGCAGGCGCCAGGTTTCGTCGCGTGGGCTGACCGGCAGCGCCTGCTGGTCGAAGCGCCAGTAGGCGGGGTAGGGCTTGAGCGCCACCTCGACCTGCCGACCGTCGCTCAGGCGCTGCGCCGAGAGCCCGCGTACGCCGCCGTGGAACTTGCCGGCCAGCGTCGCCTGCTCACCGGCCTTGACGCGGAAATACAGCTCGACCCGTGGCCCGACCTCGGCGCTGAAGTGCACCTTGGCGGGAGCGAACAGGGCGCGTGTGGTGTCGCTGTGCTCGATCTGGTAGCCACGGAAGCTGTAGCCAGGCACCTCCAGGCGATAGGGGCCGGCGTCGGCGGTCACTGGCCAGCGTTGCTCGCCGCGCAACTCCTCGGCCTTGATCGCCCGCTCGCCGCGCAGTTGGCCGTGGCCGTCGAGCAGATAGATGCGCTCGGCATTGGCGTCGGCCTGCCAGGCCGGATGCCAGCGCAGGCGCAGTTCATCGTTGCGCGCGGGTTGCAGGTACAGGCTGCCGTCGCGGAGATCGCCCCATTGCAGGCTCGCCGCCGGTGCCAGCGGCACCCACAGGGCACAGAGCAGCAGGCAGCGCTTCATGCTGGCCTGCGCTGCAACATCTGGCGCAGCGGCGCGAAGTCGCTGGGCAGGATGATCAGGGTGTGCAGTACCGGCACCCCACTCAGGCGGCAGTACAGCACCAGCATGGCGAGGGTCACCGCGAGATAAGCGATGGACGAGGCCGCTGCGGCACCGACGATGCCCCAGGTCGGAATCAGCAGCACGTTGAGCACCAGGTTCAGCGCGGCGCCGGCACCCATCATCAGCGAGACCGTGCCGGGGCGGTTCTTGCCCAGCAGGTCCAGGCGCAGGATGCTGGCGTAGCACAGCCCCAGCAGCCCTGGCAGCAAGGCCAGCAGCGCCGGGTAGGCCGGTTGGTAGGCAATGCCGAACAGGGTGACGATCAGCCAGTCGCCGATCACCGCCATGCACAGACAGGCGCCGAGCATCACTGTGGCGGTCAGGCGCAATGCCAGAGGGGTGAGTTTCTCCATGCCGGCGTCCTGTTGCAGCAGGCGCTTCATCAGCGGAGTGGTCACCGCTTCCGGCACGATCAGCAGTAGTTCGGCAGCGGCACTGGCCATGGCGTAGTGCCCCAGCGCAGTGCTGCCGAGCATCGCGCCGATGAACAGGTAGTCCGAGCGCAGGATGACTTGCTGGAACAACAGGTCGGGGTGGCTCTTGGCACTGTAGCTGAGCAGCTCGCGCTGACCGCCGCGATCCCAGCGCAGGGCCAGCGGATGCTGGCGGCGCAGCCACCACAGGCCCAGCAGCAGCACCAGGGCGATACCCAGCAGCCAACTGATCACTGCCGCCTCCAGCGCCTCCTCACGCCACATCCAGAACAACGCGAGAAACAGCAGCAGCGGTGCCGCCGATTCGACCAGGCGCAGCGCGTTGAACGCGCCGACGCCACCGCTGGCGTTGTGCAGTGTCAGCAGGCCGCTCTTGAGCACGGTCATCGGCACCGCCAGCAGCAACAGCCAGGCCAGCAGGCCCAGTTGCAGGGTGATGTCCAGGTCGGCACCGAAAGCGCGCACCAGCACCACGCAGACCAGCGTCAACAACCCCGCCAGCAGGCAACCGTAGACCAGCACCTGGGTCAGCAGCAGGCCCATGTCGCGCTGCTTGGCCGCCTGGTAGCCAACGGCGCTGTTCAACCCGCCGCTGGTGGCGGCGCTGATCAGGTCGGGCAGGGTGCTGAGCAGGGCGAACAACCCTCGCTCGCTGGGGCCGAGGATGCGCGCCAGCAGTACGTTGCGCAGCAGGCGCAGGGCGATCATCGCAAGCTTGGTGCCCATGCTCAGTGCCAGATGGCGCAGGTAATGGTTGCGGCTCATGAGCGGCCCCCGCGGCTGATGCGCCAGGCCAGCAGCGACGGACGGCTGGCATTGCGCTGGCTGACGCCGATGCGTGGCAGGGCCAGCGGATCGTCATGCCCCTGGCAGATGCCGGCGCGCGTGCTCAGGGCGAAGGGATAGCGGTGCGCCGCCACGCGTGCGCGCACGCGGTCGTCATGATCGCCATTGGGGTAGCAGTACACCGGCAGGGGTTGCTGGCAGCCGTGCGCCAGGGCGGCATGGCTGCGTTGCAGTTCCTCGTCCAGGCGCCGGTCGTCGAGGTAGGGCAACAAGGCGTGGCTGGCGCCGTGCGGGCCGAAGCGCACCAGGCCCGAGTCCTCCAGTTCACGCACTTGCTGCCAGTCCATGGCCTGGGGCAGCGATTCGGCAGGGCAGGCGTCGGTCAGTTGCTGCAGGGCTTGCGGGCTGAGGCTCTTGAGGCTCTGCAGGTAGTGCGCCAGGGCCTGGCTGCGCGCTTGCGAGCGGTCGTTCATGAAGTAGGCGGCCGGCAGCGGTCGGCCGAGCTTGCGCAGGTACTCGATGAGGCTGCGCCGTGCAGGCTCGCCGTGGCTGCCCCACAGGGTCTCGCCGACACTTTCCCACCAGAAGCGCTGGCGGCTGCCGATGTAGTCGGTGGACAGGAAGATGCTTGCCGGCACCTGGTGCTTGCGCAGCAGCGGGAAGGCGTTGCTGGCGTTGTCGCGCCAGCCATCGTCGAACGTCAGGGCGACCTTGGGGCGCTGGTTGCTGCGCGGTGCCTCGTGGTCCTTGAGCAGGTCCATGAGGCTGACGCAGTCGAAGTGGCGTGGCAGCCAGCGCAGCAGCCCTTCGAAAGCGCGTGGCCCGACACACAGCTCGTTGCGGTGCGCCAAGGCGGCGCTGGCATCATCGGCCAGTACCCGGTGCAGCATGAGGATCACCCCGGCGCCGCGCAAATCGGCGCGGCCCTTGGGCGACTTGAAGTACAGCCAGCCACTGGCCTGTTTGATCTTTGTCTTGATCGGCATGTCCGTCGCTCATCGATTCTGGTCGGGGTTCCATTGGCTGTAGCTGTGCCCGCGCAGGAATTGCCACAGGCCGACACTCATGCCCGCCAGCGTCACCAGCACGAAGGCGGCCAGGCGGAACGGCGTGGGCAGGCGGTGGCCGGCATCGAGCAGGCCGGCAATCGCCGCCGCATAGCCGAGCAGTTGCGCGGCCAGGGTCAGGTGGTAGAAGTGCGACTCACCGACCAGCCAGAGATTGGCCAGCAGCAGCGGCAGCAACAGCACCGGTGCCAGGCGGCGGATCAGCTTGTGACTGATCAGGGCGATGGCGTACAGGCCGTGGCGTACCGGGTTGAGCAGTTCGCTGCGCGCGGCCAGGCTCTGCAGGCCGCCGACGGTGACGCGTTGGCGACGGCGGAACTGCTTGTCGGCCTCGTCCACCCCCTGGTCGAGCACGATCGCCTCCGGCACGTAGACGATGCGCTGGCCGGCGGCCGGGGCGCAGGTGCTGATGTAGAAGTCGTCGTTGACCTGTTTGGGAATCGCCTGGTACAGCGGGCGACGCAGGGCGAGCAGGGCGCCGTCGGCCGAGACCATGCAGCCGGTGCGGTTTTCTACCTTGCGCACCCAGGCTTCATAGTGGCGGTACAGGCTGTCGCCCAGGCTCAGGCCCTTGCCTGGATCGGGGATGATCATGTGTCCGGCAGTTCCCCCCACATCGCTGTCGGCGAACGGCGCCAGCAGCAGGCCAAGGGTGTTGCCAGACCACTGGTTGTCGGCGTCGGTGAACACCAGGATATCGCCGCGGCAGACGCTCACCGCGGTGTTCAGCGCGCCGGTCTTGCCCAGGCGTGGCAGGTCGAGCACCTGTACCCGCGGATCGTCCACGGCGCGGGCCAGCGCCACGGTGCGGTCGCTGGAGCCGTCGCTGGCCACCACCACCTGCAGTTCGGCGGCCTGGTAGTCCTGGGCGAGCACGCTGGCGAGCTTGGCCTCGATGTGCCGCTCCTCGTTGTGCGCGGCGATCACCACGCTGACCCGCTGCGGAGGCAGCGGGCCGGGTCTGCGCACAGGGAAGAACGGCGCAGCCAGGGTCAGCAGCAGCGGATAGCCGACCCAGGCGTACAGCGGCAACAGCAGGCACAACCAGAAGATGATCTCAGCCACGAGCGGGCCTCCTTGCGGTGCGGTTGAACAGGCTGAGGATGAACGCAGCGCCAGCCAGGTGCAGGCGCAGCCAGTGCAGGCCCCAGAGCTGCAGGGTCAGCAACGTGTCGTGGTGCCTGAGGCTCTGGCGCAGGCTCAGCGCCAGGGCAGGCAGGGCGCTGATCAGCAGCAGCGCCAGGGCCACATGGGGGAAACCTTCGAGCAGCGTCGACAGCGCCATGGCGTCGAGTACCCAGGCGCCGACCGACAGCAGCGGGAAACGCAGCAGGCGCAGGCTCACGCCATGGCTGCGCAACAGTTGCAAGTGGCTGCCCTGGCGCCACATCTCCTTGCCCAGCCATTCACCCCAGCTGCCCTCGAAGCCCCAGTGCAGCACCACGGGCTGGCGCAGCACGCGCAAACGCGCGCCGGCTTCGTGCAGGCGCAGGGTAAAGTCCTTGTCTTCGCCGGTGCGCAGGCGCTCGTCGAAGCCGCCAACCTGGTCGAACCAGGTGCGGCGCATCAGCAGGTTGGGCGTGGGCAGCCAGGTGCAGTCCTGCACCGTCTGCCCGGCGCGCAGCGTGCGGCGTTGCCAGGCGTGGGCGAACCAGGGCGCCTGGCGTGGGGTGTCGCAGTCAAGGGCGAAGACATCTCCTTCGCCTCGGCGCTGCAGGCCCAGCAGCAGGTCGAGCCAGTTGTCGGGCACCTCGATATCGGCATCCAGGAACGCCAGCCACTCACCGTGGCTGACCTGTGCGCCCTGGTTGCGCAGCGCACCGATGGCCACACCGGGCAGGCTCAGCACCTGGGCGCCGTGCTGGCGGGCGATGGCCGGGCCATCGTCGCTGGAGCCGTTGTCGACCACGATCAGCTCACAGCCCAGCCCCGCGCAGTGGGCGGCCTTGCGCGCGGCTTCGAGGGTGCGGCCGATATGGCGGGCTTCGTTGAACATGGGGATGACGATGCTCACCTGGTTCATGGCGTCGCCCCCGCGGTGCGCGGCTCGCTGGCCTGGCGCAGCAGCACGCTGGACAGCGCCAGCATCATCCACAGGTACTTGTGGCTGGGGGCGCTGAGGAACATCAGGAACAGCCCGATGGCCAGCATGCTCATGGTCAGGTGGGTCATCAGGTCGGCGTTGTCGTGCTCGCCGTTGGCCCGCCAGGCCGCGCGGGCCCGCCAGAAGTTGCGCAGGGCCAGGGCGATCATGCCGACGAAGGCCAGCCCCGCCGGTACGCCGGTTTCGCTGAACAGCTCCAGGTAGGTGTTGTGGGCGCGGCGATAGAGGTCGGTGGTCTTGCTGTTGACCGGCGCGAAGGCCTTGGAGAAACCGGTGTCGGCGTAGTGCAGCGGGAAGGTGCCGGGGCCGGTGCCGAGCATCGGGCTGTGGCTGATCATCTCCTTGCCCACCACCAGGTACGAGGCGCGCCGACCCAGGGATTCGTCCTGGTGCGCATTGACCCCGGACTTGAGCAGCATCAGCGACTGGATGCGCTCGGCGTAGCCGGCCGGCATCAGCGCCGCGCCCAGCGGCAGGACGATGGCCAGGCCGAGCATGGCGAAGCCCAGGTGGCGCGGGCGGATGCGTGCCAGTTGCTCGCGGTAGTTGTACAGCACGATGCCCAGGCTGATCAGCAGCACCACCAGGCCTGAGCGCGACTCGGTCTTGGTCATGCCCACCAGCAGCAACAGGCAGCAGCCGGCCCAGAACAGCTTGAGCGGAATCTGCCGGGTCTTTATCGCCAGCCACAGCCCCAGCGGCATGGCGATGGTGATCAGCAGGGCGAAGGCATTAGGGTCGAGCATGGCCGAAGCGCGACCCTGCTCCTGGTATTTGCTGGAGAAGATGGCGAACAGGCAGGTCACGCAGACGCTGACGGTGATCAGCCGGGCCAGCATCGGCAGGTTGAGGTCGCGCCCCACCAGCAGGGTGATGACGAACACCACCAGGCCGACCAGCAGCTCGCGCAGGTGGCCGACGGACAGCTCGACGCTGTCGCTGGTCCACAGGCTCAGCAGGTACAGGGCCATGAACGGTATCAGCAATCGCCATTGATTGCTGCGCAGGCGCTCGGCAGGCAGCTGGCGCACGGCCAGTTGCAGGGTGAGGATCAGCACCAGGCCCAGGCCGATCAGCTTGGCGCCAGAGACCATGCTGTCCTTGAGCAGCCCTTCGAGCGGCACCAGCGCGGCGATCGCCAGCAGGCCCCAGGCTGGCTTGCGGTACAGCACCAGGGCACCGGCCAGGCCGACCACGGCGCCAGGGGCCAGGTAAGGGTAGGGGCTGGCCAGCAAGCCCAGCGACAGCAGGGCCACCAGGCCCACCAGCGACAGGGGGATGATCATGCGACAACCTCCGTGGCCGTGCCCCGGTACACCAGGGCCCAGCGTTGTGCCAGGGTCGGCAGGTGGTAGTGTTCGCGCTGGGTCTGGCGGGCGCGGGCAACCAGTTCTTCGGCCTGTTGCGGATCGTCCAGCAGCGCCTGCAGTTGGGCAGCGAGTTCATCGACTGCCAGCGGTGCGGCAAGCAGCCCGCTGCGCCCGTGTTCGATCACGTCGGGAATGCCGCCGACGCCGAAGGCCACCACCGGTACGCCGTCCTGCATGGCTTCGAGCAGAATCATCGGCGTGCCTTCGGTGCGCGAGCTGATCACCAGGGCATCCAGTCGGGCCATCCAGGCTGGCATGTCGCGCTGGAAACCCGGCAGCGTGATGCGCTCGGCCAGGCCTGCCGCCTCGATACGCGCCTGCAGCGTGGCGCGTTCGGGGCCGTCGCCGAGCATCACCGCGTGCAACCGTGGATGGCGCTGGCACAGCGGGATCAGGGTGTCGAGGAACAGGTCCGGGCCTTTTTCGCTGGACAGCCGCCCGACATAGCCTGCCAGCCAAGGGGCTTGGCGCAGTCCCTGGCTGTGCACCGCGGCGCTGCCATCGCGGGACGAGCCCGCTCCCACAGGCACGGGCTCCGGCAGGCCGTTGGGGATCACCTGCAATTTGCTGGCTGGAACTCCCGCCTCGCGATGGATGCGGGCAATGCTCTCGGCCACGCACACCACGGTCGCCACCGTGGGTGTGCGGCACAGTTGCAGGCTCAGCCAGGTGTAGAAGCGCTGCTTGGTGCTGCGCGGCGTGAAGCCGTGCTGGGTGGTCACCAGTGGCAGGTGCCAGAGGGTCGCGGCCAACCAGCCGAAGACCATGCCCTTGAAGTTGTGGGTGTTGATCAACGGCCGCTCGCCACGCTGGGCCGCCACTTGCCTGAGCAGTGCGCCCAGGCCATGGCAGCTCTGGCAGTCGATGCCGGCTTCGCGAAAGCGCGTCACCAGGTCCTGCGGCGCGTCGAGGAACAGCACCCGGTGCCTGCCAGGGGTTGCCTGGCAGTGGTCCAGGAGCATGCGCTCGGCGCCGTAGAATCCGCCGCTGCTGAGCAGGTGCAGGATCAACCGGCCGGTTGCGGGAGCTGCAGCGTTCAATTGCGCACCCAGTGCATCAGGCGAGGCAACGACCACGACTTGTGCGGGTTGGGCAACGCCGGGGTCTGGTCGTTGATCACCAGCAGCACCGGCAAGCCCAGCTCCTGGCCGATCTGTGCAGGGTGCTTGAAGCGGTGGTCGAAGAACTCCTTGACGTAGACCAGTGCGATCGCCAGCAGCAGGCCGGTGACCAGGCCGAACGGGATGATCAGGCCAGGTTTGGGGAACGACGCGGTGGCCGGCTCGTAGGGCGCGCTGAGGATCCGCGCGTTGGACTGGCTGCCATCGAGCAGCCCCTGGCCGCGACTTTCTTCATAGCGCTGGGCATAGGTGGAGAAGGCCTTGTGCAGGGCATCGATCTCGGTGTCGAGCTGGCGGGTCTTGCTCTGGGTCTCGCGCAGCTCGGTGATGCGGTTCTTGTACTCATCGATGCGTTGGGTCTTCTGATCGATCACCTGCTGGGTCACGGCCAGGTCCTGCTGGCGTTCGCGGATACGGTTCTCGACGATCTTGAGGAACTGACCGCGCAGCTGGGCGATCTGCTGACGCGCCATGACCATCTGCTCGGCACCGGGCTGGAACACCGTGGCATCGCCGTTGTAGCGTGCCAGCTGGGTGGTCAGTTGCTCGCCCAGTTGCTTGATCTCGCGGTCTTCGAAGGCGACGTTGTCGACCGTGGTGGTGAAGGTGTAGGGGAAGGCGTAGTCGGCCATCTTCGCCTTGCTCGCCGCCGCCAGGCTGCTCTGCAGGTAGTCGAGCCACTGCTGGTTCTCCAGCTTGCGGTCGCGCTGCAGGTTGAGTGCCTGTTCCTCGGTGTTGATCGCATTGAGGCGGAAGGTGATCTCTTCTTTCGGATCGGACGAGCCGATCGCCGTCAGCAGGGCCAGGCGTTGGCCCTCGAGGTCTCCAAGACGCGCCTGGTAGTGCAGTTTCTTCTGCTCGTAGAAGGTCTCGGGCAGCTCGTTGGACTGCAGGTCCTGGCGGTTTTTCAGGAAGTTGTCCAGCAGGCGGGCGACGAACAGGGTGCCGAGGCGCGCGTCATCGGCGCTGTAGGTGACCGAGATGACGTTGGAGCCGGGCAGGGTCTCGACCTTGAGATCCTTGACGGCCTGGTCGGTGAGCTCGTCGAGCTGGGTGTCGCGCTCGTCGGCCACCGACTTGCCCAGCAGGCGATGCAGTGGATCGACGATGCCATGGCGCAGCGGGTCGATCACGGTGCGCCGCAGCAGGCCGGGTTCGGCCTGGTACTGGCCTTCCTGACGCAACTGGCTGATGGTCTGGCGGATCAGCGTGGGCGAGCGCAGGATGTTGCTCTCGGTCTCCATGTCGGCCAGCGATGGCGGGATGAACTGGTCCGCCTGCTGGGCCAGCGAGGAGCTGGTGTCACTCTGCGACAGCTTCTTGGACTGCACGATGACTTCGGCGGTGATGTCGAAGCTCTGCTTGAGCACCAGCGGCAGGATCACCGCGATCACCGCGAAGATCAGGAACACCCTTTTCACCAACTGGCGGTTGGCGAAGAAGATGCGGAAGAACTCATGCACATAGTTTTCTTTCGGTTGCGTGGTCATGGTCCGTCCCCCGGTCAGTTGTTGCTTTCTTTGTTGTCGACGCGGTAGCTGAAGCTGAAGCCAAAGCCCTGGAACAGCACCACGTCAGCCAGTTGCCGGGACAGCTCGGCAGCGCTGGCCAGCTTGGTCTTGGGCACGTACAGCATGTCTTCGGGCTGCAGGTAGGCGAGCTTCTGGCTACCGCCGGAGAGGGCCTGGTCGACGTCGTAGTTGACCGCATGCACGGTGTTGCCTTCGCGGCGCATGATCACCACCGAACCGAGCTTGGCCTTCAGGGTCGGGCCGCGGGCCAGGGTCAGGGCCTCGAGCACCGACACCGGACGCCGGATCTGGAATGCGCCTGGCTGGCCGACTTCGCCGAGCACGTAGATCTCGTTGGCGGCAGTGGACTTGAGCAGCACATCCACGCTCATGCGTCCGGGCAGGCTGGCGTAGCGCTCGTTGAGGTAGTCACGCAACTGGTTGACGGTCATGCCCTGCAGTGGCACCGAGCCGATTTCCGGGAAGGTCGCGCGGCCGTCGTTGCCCACGGTGATGTCGCGGCTCATGCCGGTGCCGGGGTGGCTCAGGGCGTTCTTCAGGTTGACCTCGTCGGTCATGGGGCTCAGCACGCGCACCGTCACCTGGTCGCGGTTGGGCTTGAACACGCGCTTGTCGTTGTAGGCCTGGCGAATGGCGCTCTCCGCTTCGCTCGGGGTCAGGCCCTCGACGCGCACCGACGCGTTGGTGGATGGCAGGGTGATGCTGCCATCGGGCTGCACCAGTTGCTGGCCGTTCAGGCCGCTGGCGGCCATGAAGTTGAGGTCCAGGGTGTCACCGGACTGGATGCGGTACACCCCGGCAGAGCGGTTGCTGACGTGGAAGATCACTTCCAGCACGTCCTGTGGCCGCAGCACCTGCTCGCGGCGGGCGACTTCGGTGGCCTGGCTCTCGGCCGGCGGCGCGGTGAGGATCTGTACCGGCATTTCGCGGCTTTCCTGGCTGGCGCATCCGGCCAGGGCGAGCACGCACAGGGCAATCGAGGGATATCTCATGGCGATCATGGCGTGCGTCCTCTCACAGGTTGTCGTACAGCCACTTGGGCATGTAGTACTTGCGCTTGTTGAACACGCTGCCGATCAGCCGCGCGCCGGCTTGCTCGAGGCGCTGGACTGCGGCCTGGGCCACCTCTTTGCGGGTTTCCTCGGCGCGCACCACCAGGATCACGCCATCGACCAGGGTGCCGATCACCAGGCTGTCGGCGCTGGCGTAGATGGCCTCGCCGTCGATCACCACGAAGCGGTAGTGGGCGGCGAACTGGCGCAGCAGGATGCGCAGGCGCTCGGGGTCGAGGCGGTCGCGGCCGCGCTTCCAGGTGCCCACCGGCAGCACGTCGAATGGCTGGTCGGACAGGTGCACCACGCAGTCCTGCGCCAGCGGTGGGGTGTCCTCGTCGAACAACAGGTCGGTGTAGCCGCGCAGCTTGTTCAGCCCCAGTTGCTGGCTCAGGCCGTTGCTGCTGGAACTGCCGTCGATCAGCAGCACCGCACCTGCGCTCATCAGCGCCAGCTGGCTGGCGAAGGCCAGGGTGCTGGTGCTGGTGCCGGTTCCGGTGTTGGCCGCGGTCAGCAGCAGGGTGCGCTGGTCGAGGTCGAGGACAGTGGCGGTCAGGTTGGTCTCGCTCGGGTTGGCGATACTCAGGCTTCTAGAAGTGGAACCGTCCATCTCAACTTGCTCCGTGGCCAGTGAAAACCTTGAACGGGGTCTTGAGCAGGATTTTCAGATCCAGCAGCAGGCTCTGTTCGTTGATGTAGCTGAGGTCAAGCTCTACGCGTTGGTCAAAATCGATGTTGCTGCGTCCGGAGATCTGCCAGAGGCCGGTCATGCCGGGGTAGATCGACAACCGTGCCAGGTGGTTGTCCTTGTAGCGGTAGGCGTTGAACGAGGTGGGGCGCGGGCCGACCAGGCGCATGTCGCCGGTGACGACGTTGATCAGGTTGGGCAGCTCGTCCAGGCTGCTGCGCCGCAGCCAACTGCCCACCGAGGTGATGCGCGGGTCTTTGTCGATCTTGAAATCGATGGAGTCGGCGCCGTGCTTGTTCAGGTGGCGTACCGAGTCCTTCAGCGCCTCGGCGTTGGCGACCATGGTGCGGAACTTGAACATGCCGAACAGGCGGCCGCGGTAGCCGGTGCGTTTCTGCACGAAGAACACCGGGCCCGGGCTGGACTGCTTGATCATCACTGCCAGCACCAGGAACACCGGGGACAGCAGCAACAGCAGGGTCAGCGCCGCCAGACATGACAGCGCGCGGTTGGTGCGCGACAAGGTCCAGGGGCGCCCACCGACCCGGCCGGTCATCCAGCCGCGGCCTTGCATGTGGATGGCGGCATCGATGCGCTGGCGGTGCGCCGGGTCCATGCGTTTGTCCTGGTACAGCGCCTGTAGCTGGGCGCTTTTCGGTTGTCCTGTCATATCACCCTCCGTTGTTTCGACTGCTCGCCTGCAGGTTCGCCGTCTGTGGCGGGCGAGTAGTAGTGCTTGAACCAGGCGACGAATCGCCCGAGCCCTTCATCCAGGGAAATCGTTGGGGTAAAGCCGGTGACCCGGGCCAGGGCGCTGGCATCGGCACAGGTGGCCAGCACATCGCCCGGCTGCAGTGGCAGCAACTCGATCACCGCATCGCGCCCGAGGTGTTTTTCCAGCAGGGCCAGGTAGTCGAGCAGTTCCACCGGGCGTTGGCCGCCGATGTTGAACAGGCGCCAAGGCGCTGCGCTGCTGGCCGCATCGGGGCTGAAGGCGTCCCACTGCGCATCGGCGCGAGGCGGGTAGGGCAGCAGCCGCACCAGGCTTTCGACGATGTCGTCGATGTAGGTGAAGTCGCGCTGGTGCCGACCATGGTTGAACAACTGGATCGGCCGGCCTTCGCTGATGGCGCGGGCGAACTGCATCGGCGACATGTCCGGGCGGCCCCAGGGGCCATAGACGGTAAAGAAGCGCAGGCCACTGCAGGGGATGCCGAACAGATGGCTGTAGCTGTGCGCCATGGCCTCATTGGCCTTCTTGGTGGCGGCATACAACGACAGCGGATGATCGACTGCATCCTGCACCCGGTACGGCGTGCGCTGGTTGGCGCCATACACCGAGCTGGACGAGGCATACAGCAGGTGCTGCACCGGGTGGCGCCGGCAGCCTTCGAGAATGTTCAGGAAACCCGCCAGGTTGCTGTCCAGGTAGGCCTGGGGATTCTGCAGCGAGTAGCGCACACCCGCTTGCGCTGCCAGGTGCACCACCACCTCGGGGCGCTCCTTGGCGAACAGCCGGGCCATGGCGTCGCGGTCGGCAAGGTCCAGGCAGTGCAGCGGAAAGTCACCGACGCTCTGGCGCACCCAGTGCACGCGGGCATGCTTGAGCGACGGATCGTAATAGTCGTTGAAGTTGTCCAGGCCCAGCACCTCATGGCCGTCGCACAGCAGGCGCAGGCAGGTGTGGGCACCGATGAAACCGGCGGCGCCGGTGACCAGCACTTTCATGGCGCGCCGACCTGCGGGGCATTCTGGTCGGGTGCGACCTGGCGCAGGCCGATGCCGCTGTAGTGCAGGCCGTGGGCGGCGACCTGCTCGGGGTTGTACAGGTTGCGACCGTCGATGATCACCCGTGTACGCAGCTTGCTGGCCAGCAGCGAGAAATCCACCACGCGGAAGTTTTTCCATTCGGTGCAGATCACCAGGGCGTCGGCGTCCTGCAGGGTGTCGTCGCGGGTGGCGCACAGTTGCAGGTCGTCGCGGTAGCCGTACAGGCGCCGGCATTCGTCCATCGCTTCGGGATCATAGGCCCGCACCGTGGCGCCTTCGTCCCACAGCGCTTCCATCAGGTAGCGGCTCGGTGCTTCGCGCATGTCGTCGGTGTTGGGCTTGAAGGCCAGGCCCCACAGGGCGATGGACTTGCCGCGCAGCCCGCCCAGGCGCTGCTGGAGCTTGGCGAACAGGATGCGCCGCTGCCGGTCGTTGACTTCGTTGACGCTCTGCAGCAGGCGCAGGGGCATGCCGCTGTGTTCGGCGGTGTGCAGCAGGGCCTTGATGTCCTTGGGGAAGCATGAACCGCCAAAACCGCAGCCGGGGTAGATGAAGTGGTAGCCGATGCGTGGGTCCGACCCGATGCCGCGGCGCACCGCCTCGATGTCGGCACCCAGGTGCTCGCTGAGGTTGGCCAGTTCGTTCATGAAGCTGATACGCGTGGCGAGCATGGCGTTGGCGGCGTACTTGGTCAGCTCGGCGCTGCGGTTGTCCATGAACATCAGCTTTTCGTGGTTGCGGCAGAAGGGCGCGTAGAGTTCGGCAAGCTGGTCGTGGGCGACCTGGTCATGGGTGCCGACGATGATCCGGTCGGGGCGCATGCAGTCGGCCAGGGCGCTGCCTTCCTTGAGGAATTCGGGGTTGGACACCACGCGCACCTGCAACTTGCCCTTGCCCAGGCGCTGCAGTTCGGCGCGGGCAAGGGCCTCGACCTGGTCGGCAGTGCCGACCGGCACCGTGGATTTGACGATCAGGGTACGGTCGTTCTCCATCAGCTCGGCAATCTTCCGGGTGACGTCGAGCACATGGCTCAGGTCGGCCGAGCCGTCCTCGTCAGGTGGGGTGCCGACGGCGATGAAGATCAGTTCGGCATGGCTGACCGCATCGCTGGCCTGGGTACTGAACAGCAGGCGATCTTCCTTGATGTTGTCTTCCAGCAGGCCCGACAGGCCCGGCTCGCTGATCGGCGGGACGCCCTGGCGCAGTTGGTTGATCTTGTGGGCATCCACGTCCACGCACAGGACCCGGTGGCCAACGTCGGCAAGCGCTGCCGCTTGTACCAGTCCTACGTAGCCAGTGCCAAAAACGCTCACGTCCATGTCGGCGTGCCTCGTATGGATGAGTAAGAGGTATGAAACAGTGGTGTGATTTCTGTATAGCTCAGCTCGCGGGAAATGCGTCAAACCAATGGCATGTTTCGTCGCATTTACAGACGCCAAGCAAAACGGCCACTGGCCATCAACCCTTTGTCAATCCGGGGTTTAGCGTTGAAAGCTACTGGCAGTTGGCCGTTCGACGAACTGATGAACGGTTGCAGGCCGCGAATAATGCGGGCTTATGACGATAGAGCGTCTCAACCGTGTTACGTTTTTTGCGCCAGAATATGGCGTTGCGATATCGCCGGAAAATTGACATTTTGGCCTTGTGATTTGTTTCAGGACTGCTACGGTTTGAATGGAAACCCATGACCGGAGTGGTCGAATCATGCGCGGATGGATCAAGCTGGCCCTGCTGTTCATCTACCTGGCGAGCTTTCATGGCTATTACCGGGAGCGGATGGAAGCACTGGGTCTTGGCCTGCCGTTGCTGCTTTACCTGGGCGTGGCCGGGGTGCTGGTGGTGGGGCTGCTGCTGGCGGCGTGGATTCGCCCGGCTTGGCTGCGCTGGGCGCTGGCGGCGGCTTTTGCGGTGAGTGCGCTGTTCTTCGATGCTTATCTGCGAATCACCGATTCCTACCTCACCTATAGTGCGTTCGTGTCCATGGTGTATGCCGGTGGCTTCATCCAGGAAGCACTGGAGCAGTACCACTATGCAATCACCTTGGCGGCGTTCAGCTCGCTGCTGGTGCTGTTGGGTGTGGGCTTGCGGCCGGGCCCTGTGCCGCGCTTGCCGCGCCTGGTGCCGGTTGTCGCGCCGTTTCTGGCGCTGGCGTTGCTGATCGGCGTGCTGTTCATCCGCGCCGGCGAGGGTGCCCGTGGCCTGCCAGTGATGTACACACCCTTGGCTTACCTGAGCCTGTTCAGCTACGAGGCGCTGCACGACCGTGTCGGCCCACGCGAGCCGGTGAGCCTGGCGCAGTCCGGCAAGCCGATGGCGCGCGATATCGTGCTGATCATCGACGAAAGCATTTCGGGCAACTACCTGGACCTCAATACCCCAGCCGGCGTGGCGACTCACCTGCTGCAGCCGCAGCCAGGGGTGAATATCTTCAACTACGGCTACGCCGCTTCGGTGGCCAACTGCAGCGCCGACACCAACGTCACCCTGCGCTTTGGCGGCACCCGCAGCGATTACCTGCGCATCAACTCGACCCAGCCGTCGATCTGGCAATACGCCAAGCGTACGGGGCTGGGCACGGTGTACATCGATGCCCAGCGCACCGGTGGCAACCTGCAGAACCTGATGGACGACAACGAAAAGCGCGACATCGACCGCTTCGTCCAGTTCGAAGACACTCCCGTGGTGCAGCGCGACATGGCGGCGCTGGAGCAACTGGTCAGCCTGCTCAAGGATGGCCAGCCGCAACTGATCGTGATCAACAAGGTTGGCGCGCATTTCCCGGTGCACGACAAATACCCCGACGCCTTCCTGACCTACCAGCCGGCATTGCCGCGCGGGCATTTCACCGATGTGGCCGACACCGGCACGCGTGAAGGCTTCGATGGACGCCCCGAAGACTGGGTGCTGTATCGCAACGCGTACCGCAATACGCTGGGCTGGAACGTGGGTGAGTTCTTCCGCCGCCTGTTCGCCGAGGCCGACCTGAGCCAGGCGGTGCTGATCTATACCTCCGACCATGGGCAGGACCTGCATGAGCGCGGCAATCCGGGCCTGAACACTCACTGCGACAGCGAGCCGGTGATGGAGGAGGGGCTGGTGCCGCTGGTGGTGATTCAGGGCGAGGGCGTCAAGGCCCTGGACTGGCAGGCGCACCTGGCACAGAACCGCAACGCCTCCAGCCACTACAACATCTACCCCACGCTGCTGAAGTTGCTCGGCTATGACGCCGCAGCCGTCACCCGCACATACGGCCAGGCGCTGGATGTGCCGACCGACGATCCATTCACCTTCAACGTGCGCTTCAACGCACGGCTGGGCGCCAAGCCGGACTTTCGTCACATCGACCTCAGCCAGGTGGTGACCCCTGACCAGGCCAAGGGCGTAGCGGTGACGGCGGCGCCCTGAGCGTTCAGCCAGGCCCCAGCATCGGGGAATCGGGTGGGGGATGGACATGGATGTCGCTGCTGTATTGTTCATAACATTATGATTTTGTTGAGTTTTCTCAATGGCATGACGCTTGCTTTGCCCTCAGGGAGTGCTCATATCCCGCAAGAGGGGACCGCGCATGAACAGGAAGACTCGCCCCGCCTACCTGGGGCTGTTGCTGGGGGTAGCGCTGATCGGCCTGGGTGTCGCCTACGAGAAACTCTGGTGCGATCCCCGCGAACTGCTGCAGGCGCCTGCCGACCCGCAGGCCCTGCATCGGCTCAGCCGCGAGGGCGTGACCGTGGAGTTCGAGGCGCGGGCAATGGACGGCGGCGAGCTGCGTGAAGGCAGCTTCGCCAACGTGCGGTTCAAGCTCAGCGACCAGGCCAGCGGCCAACCGCTCTCGGGCATGGCGCCGGGGGCCTGGCTCGATCCGGCGCAGTCGGCGCCGACGGGCGATCGCGACAGCAGTTGCAAGGCGCGGGTCGCGTTGTTTCTCAAGAGCAGCATCGGCGCACGGCCGTTGCTCGACCTCAACAGTTACTTTCTGCTGGTGCTGAACAAGGATGCCAGCCTCACCGTGATCGACCCGACGGTGTCGGTGGGCGGTGTCACCAGTACCCTGGCGCGCATTGACCTGCCGGGGCGGCCGATGGACTGGGCGGCCAGCAGCGACGACAAGCAGGTGTTCGTCTCGCTGCCCGAGCGCGGCCAGGTGGCGCTGATCGATACCGAGACCTTCCGCCGCACGGCCCTGCTGGAGGCCGGCGAACAGCCGGTGCGCGTCGCCCTGCAACCGGACCAGCGACGCCTGTGGGTTGGCAACAACAGCGCGGACCCAGCCAAGGGAGGGGTCACCGTGATCGATGTGCCCAGCCGCAGCACGCTGAAATCCTTCGCCACCGGCTCCGGCCATCATGAGATCGCCTTCAGCGGCGACTCGCGCTTCGCCTTCGTCAGCAACCGCGACGGCGGCACCCTGAGTGTCATCGACATCGCCGACATGCGCCTGCTCAAGACCCTGGAGGTCGGCCCGCATCCACTGTCGGTGAGCTACTCGGCGTTGTCCCAGGCGGTCTATGTGGTCGATGGCCAGGAGGGCACGGTGCGGGTGATCGATGCGCGCAGCCATCAACTGCGCCATACGGTCAAGGCCGAGCAGGGGCTGGGGCCGATGCGCTTCAGTGGTGACGGGCGCTACGGTATCGTCCTCAACACCCTGGAAAACCAGGCGTTGGTGATCGATGCGAGCACCGATACGCTGATCCACCGTATTCCGGTGGCCGCCGAGCCTTACCAACTGACCTTCACCAAGGGCTATGCCTACGTGCGTGGCCTGGCCTCGCCCAAGGTCAGCATGATCAACCTGTCGAGCCTCGGCGAAGGGCGCACACCGATCGTCCAGGGCTTCGAGGCCGGACCTGCTGCGCCGCGCCAGGCAGGTGACCTGCCGCTGGCCCAAGGGGTGAGCGTGTCGCGGGATGACAACTCGGTGTTCGTGGTCAATCCGGTGGACAACACCACCTACTTCTACGCCGAGGGCATGAATGCGCCGATGTCCGGCTACAACAACCGTGGCCATCAGGCGCGCGCGGCCATGGTCATCGACCGCAGTCTGCGCGAGCTCGCACCGGGGGTGTACGGCTCGACCGTGAAGATGCCGGCGGCCGGCACCTTCGATGTGGCCTTTCTGCTCAACCAGCCGCAGATCATCCACTGCTTCAGCACCGAGGTGGCCGCGCTGCCGCAGGCGAGCCGACGCAAGGGCGTGCATGCCGAATTCATCGGCACCGAACAGCCGCACCTGCAGGGCCACCCCTTCATCGCCCGGGTGCGCATCCTCGGTCACGACGGCACGCCGCGCGTCGGGCTGAGCGACCTGAGCCTGCGCTACTTCCTCGCGCCCTCGTCGTTGCCGCGCAGCGTCCCGTTCCAGGACATGGGCGAGGGTGTCTACCAGGCCTCGCTGCAGCTGGGCGAGGCCGGTGCCTGGTACCTGCATGTGCAGTCGCCCACCCTCGGGCGCCGCTTCGCCGAAGAAAACTACACCAGCCTGCGCGTGTTGCCCGCCGCAGCGTCCACCGCTTCCCAAGGGGAATCCAGGAGTGTTCGATGAACCGCAATCATGCCGCCGGACTGCTTGCCCTGAGCCTGGCACTGACCAGCCACCTGGCCTTCGCCCATGCCGGCCACGACCATGGCGGCAAGCCTGAACCGGCGCCTGTGGCACGCCAGGAAAAGGCTAGCGTGCGCTTTGCCGATGTCTCGCTGCTCGATCAGAACGGCATGCCGGTGCGACTGGAAAAGGACCTGGTCGGCGAGCACCTGGTGGTCATGGGCTTAATCTACACCAGCTGCACCACCGTGTGCCCGGTGGTGTCCTCGATCATGAGCAAGGTCCAGCAACAACTGGGCGGCCGGGTGGGCGAGGAGATCCGGTTGGTGTCGATCAGCGTCGATCCGCAGCGTGACGATTCCAGTCGCCTGCTGGGCTACGCCAAGGCGTTCCAGCATGGCCCGGGCTGGAGCTGGCTGACTGGCTCGCCCTACGCGATCAGCGAAACCCTCAAGGGGCTGGGCAGCTTCAGTGCCGACCTGACCCAGCATCCGCCGCTGATCCTGGTCGGTGACGGGCGCACCGGTCACTGGACGCGTTACTACGGTTTCACCGACCCCAACGTGCTGATCGCCGAGATCAATCGCCTGGGCGCCCGCCGGGTCCATGCCAAGAGCACCGCCATCGCCGGCCAGGAGGTTCAGCCATGAGCAGCTTCAGCTCCCGCCACGGTGGCATGCGCAGCCTCGACTGGCTGACCCTCGGCGCCTGCCTGTGGATCTTCGCCTCGATGGCCCTGGCCCATGAAGGGCATGCCCCGCAGCCACAACCGGCGCCGTCGACCATGGCCAGCGGCGCAGGCACCCGTGATGCGCAGACCTGGTTCACCGACACCCTGCTCAAGGACCAGAATGGCCGGGAGCTGCGTTTCTACAGCGACGTGCTCAAGGACAAGGTGGTGATGCTCAATGTCATCTTCACCCACTGCAACGACGCCTGCCCGCTGATCACCCGCAAGCTGCGCGAAGTCCGCGAAGCGATGGGCCCGCAGTTGGCGGCGCAGGTGACCTTCGTCTCGCTCAGCAGCGATCCGCTCAACGATACCCCCGAGGTGCTCAAGGCCTTCGCCGAGAAGCAGGGTGTGGACGGGCCGAACTGGCTGTTCCTGACCGGCGACAAGGCCCGTGTCGACCTGGTGCTGGGGCGGTTGGGGCAGTTCCTGCCCAGCCCCGAGCAGCACTCCACCCAGCTGATTGCCGGCGACGTGGCAGGCAAGCGCTGGAGCAAGATCCGACCTGACGCTCCCCCTGCGGCCATCGCCCAGCGTCTGCAACTGCTGGCCCAGCCGCTGGCGGGACGGTGAGCCATGGGCATCCGTGCGGCAATGGCCCGGGTGTGGCTGGGTGTGGCGCTGGCCCTCTGCGGCCCGGTGCAGGCGCTGGACCTTACGCCGGAGCAAGCCGCTGGCAGGCGGCTGTACCGCGAAGGGCTTTCCAGCAGCGATGCGCAATTGTTCGCGCGGGTCGGCGCCAGCGACATGCGCGTGCCGGCCAGTGTGCTGCCGTGCGCCAGCTGCCACGGCAATGACGGTCATGGCCGTGCCGAGGGCGGCGTGCGTGCGCCTGACCTGGACTGGCAGCGCCTGGCCCTGGGGCAAGGTGAGCGCCAGAGCAATGCCCGGCGCTACCCGGCCTACGATGACGCCAGCCTGGCGCGGGCGATCCAGCGCGGCATCGATCCGGGCGGCAATCGCCTCGATTCGGCCATGCCGCGTTTCGACCTGACCCTGGCCGACCAGCGCAACCTCACCGCGTACCTCAAGCGGCTGGGTGAGGACCGTGATCCGGGGGTAGAGGAGGGCATCCTGCGCCTGGGCACCCTGCTGCCGAACGACGGGCCGCTGGCCGAAGCAGGGCGGGTGGTGCGCGCGGTACTGGAAGACGGCATCGAGCAGCTCAATCGTCAGGGCGGCGTGCATGGCCGGCGCGTGCAACTGGTGAGCGCCGACCCGGGTCATGACCCCGCCAGTAGCGCCCAGGCGCTGCAGTACCTGGCCGAGCGGGAGCGGGTCTTCGCCCTGGTCGCACCGCTGGCGCCGCTGCTCGATGGCACCGCCCTGGAGCGTGCGGGGCTGCCAATGATCGGCAGTACGCCGCGTGGCGGCGGCAATGCGCTGCTGTTCGACCCGATGCCGGACGCCGTGCAGCAGTTGCTCAGCGTTGCCCGGCATGCGCGCGACGCACTGGGCCTGGCGCCTGATGCGCTGCAGGTGGTGTACGCCGGCGACGGGCAGTCGGCATCGGCCGAGCGCCTGCGTCAACGTCTGGTGCAGATGGGCTGGGCGCCTCGGCCCGTGCAGGCGTTCCAGGGGCAGGCAATCGCGGGCGAGGGCATCGTCTTTCTCGGGCGGGCGCAGGTCTTTGCCGAACTCGCCGCCACGCTGCAGGCGGCAGGGCACAGCCCCTATCTGTTTGCTGCATCCGGCCAGGTGGCCAGTGCCCTCGGCCAGTTGTCGCCGCAATGGTCGCAGCGTGTCTGGTTGAGCTACCCGTTCGTGCCCGATGACTGGACCGAACAAGGCCGTGCTGCGCTACTCGGTGTGCAACAGCGCCAGGGGCTGGATCCGCGGCAGGCTTCGGTGCAGGTCGGGGCCCTGTGTGCCTGGCGCTTGCTGGTCGAGGCGTTGAAGCAGGTGGGGCGCGATGCCAGCCGCGAGCAATTGCGCGTGGTACTGGAGCAACTGCACGACATCGACACCGGCCTGACCCCGCCGCTGGGCTTCGGGCCCGGACGTCGACAGGGCCTGGCGGGCGCCCATGTGGTGGCGGTCACCTTGCCGGGGCCGGAATTCAGCACCGTCGCACCCTATCGCCCATTGCCAGACCTGCCTTGAGAGGAACCCGCCATGCGTATCCTGCTGCTGTGCCTGCTGCTGGCGCTTGCCCAGGCGAGCCGTGCCGATCTCGCGGTGGCGCGGGTCAACGGTGTGGAGATCGGCGTCGTGCGCCTGGAAGGCTATTTCAGCGAGTACCTTCAGGCCCAGGGGCGGGCGTTGACCAGCATCCGCAATCCGACGCTGTACAAGCGCCTGCGCGACCAGGCGCTGGACGAGTTGATCGACAAGGAGCTGCTGTGGCAGGAGGCACAGCGCCAGGGCATCACGGTCAGCGACGACCAGGTGTCGGCCCAGGTCGGCCAGCTCGAGGCGGCCTTCGGCAGCCCGGCGGTGTTCGAGCGGCGCCTGGTTGAGGCGGGTTTCGATAGGGCGAGCTTCGCTGACTACACTCGTCATGAGATGGCCGCCCAGCAGGTCTACGCGCGCCTGAGCCAGGTCGATGAGCCCAGCCAGGGCGAGATCGCCGCGTTCTACCAGGCGCACCGAGAAAAGCTGCAAGGCCAGCAGAACCAAAGTGCTAATGCTTCAGTCATAGCTGAACAGGGCCTGGCCATGGCCAGGGATGCACTTGTCGCGCAGTTGCAGGCCCAGGCGCGGCAATCGGTGCGCCAACGTTTGCGCCAATCCGCTATCGTGGAGCGCGCCGACTGAGCCCCGACAGTGGCAGTTCCCCAACAGTGGG
The DNA here is from genome assembly GCF_014268985.1 of Pseudomonas sp. RW10S2. Lineage (NCBI taxonomy): Bacteria > Pseudomonadati > Pseudomonadota > Gammaproteobacteria > Pseudomonadales > Pseudomonadaceae > Pseudomonas > Pseudomonas sp. RW10S2. Next base: position 38,165 of record NZ_JABWRO010000029.1, read on the forward strand.
GAATGGCTCCAAGGCAAAGTGCTATCAGACTCCCCGGAAGTGGGTAATCTCCGGCATGCGTCATAGGGTCGATACAGCAAGATCAATGACTTACACGTGGTGCGACATGACTTTTCACGCCTGGCACGAAGCCTGCTCAAGCCTCTACAAGGCCGCACTTCGCAGACCGGGAAACCGGGCAGTTCATGGGAGTGGACCTTGGTGAACAGAGTTTTGGTAGTCGACGACGAACAGACCCTTGCGCAGAACCTGCAAGCGTATCTGCAGGCGCAAGGCCTGGACGTCCATGTTGCCCACGACGGTGCCGAAGGGATCGAGCTGGCTCAGCGCCAGGCACCGGATGTGATCGTGCTGGATTATCGCTTGCCCGACATGGAGGGGTTTCAGGTTCTGGAGACCGTACGCAGGAACAGGCAGTGCCACTTCGTGCTGATCACTGCGCACCCGACCGCCGAGGTCCGTGAGCGCGCCGCCGAGCTGGGTGTCACGCATGTCCTGTTCAAGCCGTTCCCACTGGCGGAACTGGCCCGTGCGGTATTCGACCTGATGGGCATCGAGCGCCAGCGCAGGGCGACGGACAATCCGGCCGAAGGGTTCGTCGAGCGACGCCAGAGCAGGAACCAGACGTTCCCCCTGCAGTTGTACGATGGCAGCTGGGTCCTGGCCGAACGCCGACGCAACGGCGCCAAGCCGCCCGGACCTGACGACGACCAACTGCTCACCGGGGAATAGCGGCGCCCGCGGCCATTCCCTCAGCCTGCGACGCGCCCCTGAGCGGAGTCGCAGGCCATGTCCGAAGCCTTTGATGCAGTCAGTAGCGGCCCTTTGGCGGGGGCCCTGCAATACCCCCGCGAACTGCTGGCCCGCGCCCGCAACACGTCTGGTGACGAGCGCCTGCTCACTTGCCTGGAGCGTCTGTCCTGCGATACTCCGGCCGCCTTCACCCAGCGTCTGGCCACAACCCTCCATTACCCGAGCCTCGACACCCAGGCCCTGTTCGCCAGCCAGCCGCGTTTCGAATGCGTGAGCCTGGCCCAGTGCCTCAAGCGCGAGTTCGTCATGGTGGAGCAGGGCGGTCAACTGATCGGCGTGTTCGCCGACCCCTTCGATCCCGCCCGACTGGCCTGGATCGACGATTGCCTGCAAGGTGCGCCGCTGTACCTGGCGCACGCCGCCGACATTGCCACCTTCCTTGCCCGCCACGAAGAAAGCTTCCACGCCGTCGATGCCCTGGGCCATGACGGCGAAACCGGCGTCGAAGGCGATGCCTTGCAGCGCCTGTCGCTGACCAGCATCAGCGAGGACCAGAGCCGGGTGGTCAAGCTGGTCAACTCCACGCTCTACGATGCGCTCAAGCTGCATGCCAGCGACATCCACCTGGGCATGACCGGCCAGGGCCTGACCATCAAGTACCGAATCGACGGCGTGCTCAACGGCGCCGGCAAGGCCAGCGGCAGCGCTTTCGCCGACCAGGTGATCTCGCGCATCAAGGTCATGGCCGAACTCGACATCGGCGAAAAACGCGTGCCCCAGGATGGCCGCTTCAAGGTCGCCATCGGCGAACGCCAGATCGACTTCCGCGTGTCGATCATGCCGAGCATCTTCGGCGAAGACGCGGTGCTGCGGGTGCTCGACAAGCAGGACCTTTCCGACCAGGTCAGCGGTGTGCGCCTGCAGGCGCTGGGGTTCGCCGACGACACCCTGCGCGCCCTGCGCCGCCTGGCCAGTGAGCCGTACGGCATGATCCTGGTCACCGGCCCTACCGGCAGCGGCAAGACCACCACCCTCTACGCCATGATCAGCGAGATCAACCACGGCGTGGACAAGATCATCACCATCGAAGACCCGGTGGAGTACCAGCTCCCCGGCGTGTTGCAGATACCGGTGAACGAGAAGAAGGGCCTGACATTTTCCCGTGGCCTGCGCTCGATCCTGCGCCACGACCCGGACAAGATCCTGGTCGGCGAGATCCGTGACCCCGACACCGCGCAGATCGCCGTGCAGTCGGCCCTTACCGGGCATCTGGTGTTCACCACCATCCACGCCAACAACGTGTTCGACGTGATCGGCCGCTTCAGCCAGATGCAGGTCGATCCCTACAGCTTCGTCTCGGCGCTCAACGCCGTGCTGGCCCAGCGCCTGATTCGCCTGGCCTGCCCGCAGTGTGCCCGTGAGCACACCCCGGACGACGAATTGCTGGCTGCCTCCGGGCTGACCCGCGACCGTATCGACGGCTGGCGCTTCGTCCGTGCCCAGGGGTGCGGCCAGTGCCGTGGCAGCGGCTATCGCGGGCGCAGTGCGATTGCCGAGCTGCTGCACCTGGACGATGACCTGCGGCAGATGATCGTCGAACGCCGTCCGCTTTCGCAGATCAGGCAGCTGGCCTGCCAGCGCGGCTTGCGCCTGCTGCGCGCGTCGGCGCTGGACCTGGTCCGTGAGGGCCGTACCACACTCGAGGAGATCAACCGTGTCACATTCATTGCGTGATCCTGACAGATACTGCGCCGTGCTCGGTGCCGAGGGTGTCGGCCTGGGCCGGTGGCACGGGCGGCAACACCAATGGCTGGGCAGCCGCGACTTCACCTGCGACGCCACCCAGCCGGCCTGGGTGCCGGCGCTGGACACCTTGGCGGCACTGCTAACCGAGCACGCACCTCGTGGGGCGGCACTGCGGGTGGTGCTGTCGGCGCGCTACAGCCGTTTCTGCCTGGTGCCCTGGAGCGATGCCATCGGCCACCCGGGGGAGCTGCAGGCCTATGCCCGGGCCTGTTTCGAGAGCCTCTACGGCCAGCCGCTGGACGACTGGCGCATCGTGCTCTCACCGGAGCCTTCCGGTGCTGCGCGCATCGCCACCGCGCTGCCCGAGGCCCTGCTGCAGGGGCTGCAGGCGCTGGGTGTGCAAAGCCACCTGAGGCTGCGTTCGGTGCAGCCGTACCTGATGGCGGCCTATAACCGTTGCTCGGCGCAGCTGGGCCAGGGCGATTTTCTCTTCGTCCTCGCCGAACCCCGGCGCAGCGTGCTGTTGCTGGCTGCCGGTGGTGCCTGGCAGCAGGTGCTGGCGCAGGGCTGCGCCGACAGCGACCAGGCGCTCAAGGCCTTGATCGAACGTACCTGCGAGCTGTACGGCGAGCCACTGCCACAGGTCTACCTGCATGCCCCAGGGCGCGCAGACATCGCCGAACTCGGCGCGGTGCAATTGTGCGCAGCGGCAGGTGACGCTGACCCGTTGCACGCCATGTGGCGGGCGGTGGCCTGACATGCGCCGCCTCGACCTGGAATTCCAACCCCGGCGCAGCAGCGCACTGGCCTGGTCGCTGCTGGCCCTGGGCAGTGCCGTGGTGGCGCTGCTGTTGGTACTGCACCAGCAGTTGCAGCACGAACAACTGGCGCTGGACGGTCGCGTCCATGAGCTGGAAATCAAGCTCGGCCGGCGCCCGGCCACCGCCGCGCCGCAGACCAGTGCCGCCAGTCGCGAACAGGCTGAGCAACTGGCCCAGATGCGCAGTGTCTCGCAGCAGTTGCAACGGCCTTGGGAGCAACTGTTCGCCATGCTCGAGGCCATGCCCCAGGAAGACGTCGCGCTGCTGGCCCTGACGCCGGATGCACGCAAGGGCCAGGTACGCATCAGCGCCGAGGCTCGCAACCTGGAGGCGATGCTGCAGTACCACCAGCGCCTGGAGCGTAGCGCCGAGCTGCGCGATGTGTCGCTGCTCAACCACGAAGTGCTGGCCGGCCAGGCTGAACACCCGGTGCGCTTCAACCTCACCGCCACCTGGGAGACCGGTCATGCGCGTCCCTAGCCTGATTCTTCATGAACGCCTGCGCGCGATGGGTCGGGCAGGGCTGGCCGCACTGCTGACCGGAGTGCTCGCGCTGATCATGGCGGTCGCCGTGGTGTTGCCTCAGTGGCAGGCCGTGCGCGAACTGCGCGCCAGCGAGGCCGATGCCAGCGTGCAGGTACAGCGCCTGGGACGAGGCGAGTTGAAGATTGCCGCCAAGCCCGAGCAGCAGACCCTCGACAGCCTGCGCCAGCAACTGCCCGGTCAGCCCCAGGCCAGCGCGCTGATCGAGCGCCTGTACCACCTTGCCAGCGCCGAACGCATCAGCCTGGCCCGCGGCGAGTACGCGCTGGGTATCGATCCGAAGACCCAGCTGGTGCGCTACCAGATTGTCCTGCCGGTGCGCGGCAGCTACCCGCAGATCCGCGGTTTTCTCCAGGCGCTGCTCGGCCAGTTGCCGACCCTGGTGCTCGAAGACCTGGAGCTGCAACGCAAACGCATTGGTGACCGGGAACTCAACGGTCGCGTGCGCATGACCCTTTACCTGTCGAGGTTGTGATGAACACTCAGCGCGTAGTGATGTGGGCGGGTTTCCTCGGTGTGAGCGCGCTGTTGGCGTGGGCGCCGGGGCACTGGTTCGGCGGGGAGGAGGGGGTGGCGCTATCCCGGGACAAGCCCGCTCCCACACAGGCAACTGCGCATGACACGCCCGCTGTGGGAGCGGGCTTGTCCCGCGATGGCGTCGGCACTGCCCCCGCCTCCGGCGACCTGTTCCCCGACCAGCGCTGGGCCGCCGCCCCGACCCTGGCCAGCGTCACCGAGCAACCCATCGCCCCGGCACCGCTAGCCCCGGTAGCCGCCAGTGCCCCGGCCCTGCCTTTCCAGTTCGTCGGCCGCCTGGACGACCGTGACGACCTGCAGATCTTCCTGCAGAACGGCGAGAAGCTCTACGTCGTGCGCCAGGGCGATGTGATCGAGGACACCTACCGCCTCGACCGGGTCTCGGCCAGCGAGCTGAGCCTGGTCTACCTGCCGTTGCACCAGTCGCAGACCTTGTCTGTCGGGAGCGCACCATGAAACCGTCGAAGCTGTGCAAGCCTGCCCCGTTCATGCTCCTGGCCCTGTGCGTGGCCCTGGCGGGTTGTGGCTCCAGTGGCACGCGCAAGGACAGCGCCGAGTTGATCAAGGAAGGCCAGTACGAAGCCGGGATCGCCTTGCTCGAACAGGCCCTGCGTGAAGATCCGCGTGACACCGAACTCAACATCGCCCTGGCCCACGGTCGCCAGCAGGCGGTCGAGGCCTTGCTGGCCCAGGCCGACAGTGACCGCGTGCGCCACGACTTCGCCGGTGCACGCATGGGCTACGGTCGGGTCCTGACCCTGGAGCCGAACAATCGCCGCGCCCAGGAAGGGCTGCGCCAACTGGAGCTGATCCGCACCCTCGACGACCGCGTTGCCCTCGGCCAGGCGGCCTTGCGCCAGGGCGACCTGTTCGGCGCCGAGCGCTACATGCGCGAAGTGCTGCGCCTGGACCCGCAGAACCAGAAGGGCCAGATCCTGCGCAGCGACATCGAGAACGTCCAGGCCCGTACTGCCCAACCCTTCCCGCAACTGCGCAGCAAGCTCGAGCGCCCGGTCACCCTGGAATTTCGCGATGCCAACCTCAAGACCATCTTCGAGGTGCTGGCCCAGGTCGCCGGGATCAACTTCATCTTCGACAAGGATCTGCGCCCGGACATGAAGGCGACGATCTTCGTGCGCGAGGTGCGTATCGAGGACGCCGTGGCCCTGCTGCTGGAGCAGAACCAGTTGCGCCAGAAGATCGTCAACGACAACACCCTGCTGGTCTACCCCGACTCGCCGCAGAAGACCAAGGACTATCAGGAACTGGTCATGCGCACTTTCTACCTGACCAGCATCGATGCCAACACCGCGCTGAACATGGTCAAGACTTTGCTCAAGACCCGGGATGTATTCGTCGACGAGCGCCTCAACACCCTGACCCTGCGCGACACCCCCGATGCCGTGCGCATGGCCGAGAAGCTGCTGCAGTCCCAGGACCAGTCCAACCCCGAGGTGGTGCTGGAAGTGGAGGTGATGGAGGTGGCGCGTTCGCGCATCCTCGACCTCGGCCTGCAATGGCCCAACACCTTCGGGGTGATCAACAGCGACGGCAGCGCGGTGGGTGTGCTCGACCAGCTGCGCGGGATCAACTCCAGCCGCATCACCATATCCCCGTCGCCGCAGGCCAAGATCAACGCCCAGGACAAGGACATCAACACCCTGGCAAGCCCGGTGATCCGCGTCAGCAACCGCGAGCAGGCGCGCATCCACATCGGTCAGCGGGTGCCGATCATCAGCGCCACCTCGGTGCCGTCTACCCAGGGGCCGGTCATTACCGAGAGCGTGACCTACCTCGATGTCGGCCTGAAGCTCGAAGTCCAGCCGACCGTGCACCTGAACAACGAAGTGGCGATCAAGGTGGCGCTGGAAGTGAGCAATGCCACGCCGCTGGAGCCGACTCGTCAGGGCACCATCCCGGTCCAGGTCGATACCCGCAACGCCCAGACCAGCCTGCGCCTGCACGATGGCGAGACCCAGGTACTGGCAGGCCTTGTGCGCAACGACCATAACGCCAGCGGCAACAAGATCCCGGGCCTTGGCGACATTCCGGGGCTGGGCCGGCTGTTCGGCAGCAACAAGGATGACATGAGCAAGTCCGAACTGGTGCTGGCGATCACCCCGCGCATCGTGCGTAACCTGCCTTACCAGAGCCCGTCGGACATGGAGTTCGCCACCGGCACCGAGTCGACCCTGCAGGTCCGCCAACTGGCGCAGCCACTGCCAGCCGATGTCGTGCCCAGTGATACCCCCAGCGAGGCTGCGCCGGTGATCGAGGGGCAGATGGCGGTGGTGCCTCGGAGCCCGCGGCCATGAAACGCCGCCAGCAGGGGTTCAGCCTGATCGAGGTGGTGCTCACCCTGGCGCTGCTCGGGTTGCTCGCCAGCATGGCCGCGCCCATGGCCGAAACCCTGGTGCGGCGCAACAAGGAGCAGCAGTTGCGCGAGGCGTTGTACCAGATCCGCGATGCCATCGACGCCTACAAGCGCGCTTTCGACGCCGGCTACATCGAGAAGCGCCTGAACGCCAGTGGCTACCCACCGAGCCTCGAGGTGCTGGTCGAAGGCGTGCGCGACGTGCGTAGCGCCAAGGGCGCGAAGTTCTATTTCCTGCGGCGCATCCCTCGCGATCCGCTGCGCGAGGCGCGGCGCGACGACCAGGGCGGCTGGGGCCTGCGCGCGTACGACAGCAGCGCCGACAACCCGCGTGAAGGCGAGGACGTGTTCGATGTGTACTCCAAGGCGCCGGGCAAGGGCCTGGACGGCACCCCCTACGGGCAATGGTGATGGCCATGAAACGCAACCGCGGTTTCACCCTGATCGAGTTGCTGGTGGTGATGGCGATCATCGCGACGTTGATGACCATCGCCATGCCGCGCTACTTCAACAGCCTGGAGGCGAGCCGCGAGGCGACCCTGCGCCAGAGTCTGGCCGTGTTGCGCGAGGCACTGGACCACTACTACGGCGACACCGGGCGCTATCCCGAGTCGCTGGAACAACTGGTCGAGCAGCGCTACCTGCGCAACACCCCGGTCGATCCGGTCAGCGAGCGCCGCGATGCCTGGCAGCTGGTGCCACCCCCCGAGGGGGTGGCCGGTGGTGTCGCCGACATCAAGAGCGGGGCAACGGGGAGGGCGCGTGATGGCAGCCTCTATGCCGAGTGGTAACGCCGGCTTCACCTACCTGGGCGTGTTGCTGCTGATCGCCACCAGCACCCTGGCCCTGGCCGCCACCGGCACGTTGTGGGCCACCAGCGCCCAGCGCGAGCGCGAGCGCCAGCTGCTGTGGGTCGGCGGCCAGTACGCCCAGGCGCTGCGCAGCTACTACCGCGCCTCGCCGGGGCTGGCCCAGTACCCGCAGGATCTGGCCGAGCTGCTGGAGGATAACCGCTTCCCGGCACCGCAGCGGCATATCCGCCGGCTGTACCGCGACCCGATCGGCGCCAGCGAGGACTGGGGCCTGATGCGTGCGATCGACGGCCGAATCACCGGGGTGTACAGCCGCTCGCAGGCCGCGCCGATCAAGCGCAGCGGCTTCAGCGCGCAGTGGTCGGGGTTCGAGGGGCTGGCGCACTACAGCGACTGGCAGTTCGTCGCCGAACAGGCCTTCACCGAGAGCGGCACTGGCCCGCGTCGGCACAGCGGCCCGGGAGAGGCGCCATGAAGCGCCTGGCCATCGCCCTGTGCCTGGCGCTGTCGCTGGCCCAGGCTGCGGCACGGGCCGGCAGCGAGGACGAAATGATGGGCTTCATCGTCGACAACACCATTTCGCACATCGGCCACGACTTCTACTCCGTGTTCACCGACCGCTTGCGTGCCACCAGCCGTCTGGACTTCAACCTGGTGGTGCGCGAACGACCCGATGCGCGCTGGGGCAGCCTGGTGACCGTGGAGCACGAACGCGAGGTGCTGTACCGGCGCTTCCTGCCACCGAACACCACGCAGCTCAACGACGAGGCCATCGCGGCCGCCGACCTGGTCCGCCAGCAGATCATTCAGCGCAAGCTGCAACGTCTGCTGCAGGACACCACCGACCTGGAGAGGGACGAGCTATGAAACCCGCCATTTCACGCAGCATCGCCGCCTGCCTGCTGGCAACGGCCTTCGGGGCGCAGGCCACGGAGCTGGTCTACACCCCGGTCAACCCGGCCTTCGGTGGCAACCCGCTCAACGGCACCTGGCTGCTCAACAACGCTCAGGCGCAGAACGATCACGAAGACCCGAGCCTCAAGAGCCGCAGCTCGGCGTTTTCCGGCACCACGGCCCTGGAACGCTTCAGCAACCAGCTCGAGTCGCGGCTGCTCTCGCAGTTGCTCGACAACATCAACAATGGCCGGGCCGGCAGCCTGGCCACCGATTCGTTCCTGGTCGATGTGATCGATGACTCCGGTGCCCTGAGCATCCGCGTCACCGACCGTGCCACCGGGGAAATCTCGATCATCGAGGTCAGCGGCCTGAACCCCTGAGAGGGACTGGCCAACAGGGGAGACATGCCATGAAACGCCTGCTGAGCACACTGCTGATTCTCGCCACCCTGCAAGGTTGCGGCCTGCGTGAACCGATGCCTGCCGAGCAGGACGCCGAAACACCGACCCTGACCCCGCGTGCCTCGACCTATTACGACCTGCTCAAGATGCCGCGTCCCAAGGGCCGGCTGATGGCGGTGGTGTACGGTTTCCGCGATCAGACCGGGCAGTACAAGCCGACCCCGGCCAGTTCGTTTTCCACCAGCGTGACCCAGGGCGCGGCGAGCATGCTGATGGATGCCCTCAACGCCAGCGGCTGGTTCGTGGTGCTCGAGCGCGAAGGGCTGCAGAACCTGCTGACCGAACGCAAGATCATCCGTGCCTCGCAGAAAAAGCCCGACGTGGCCGAGAACATCCAGGGCGAGTTGCCGCCGCTGCAGGCGGCCAACCTGATGCTCGAGGGCGGCATCATCGCCTACGACACCAACGTGCGCAGCGGCGGTGAAGGCGCGCGCTACCTGGGCATCGACATCGCCCGCGAGTATCGGGTCGACCAGGTCACGGTCAACCTGCGTGCGGTGGATGTGCGCACCGGGCAGGTGCTGGCCAACGTGATGACCAGCAAGACCATCTACTCGGTGGGGCGCAGCGCCGGGGTCTTCAAGTTCATCGAGTTCAAGAAACTGCTCGAAGCGGAGGTGGGCTACACCACCAACGAGCCGGCACAGTTGTGCGTGCTGTCGGCCATCGAGGCGGCGGTGGGGCACCTGCTGGCCCAGGGCATCGAGCGGCGGCTGTGGCAGG
>NZ_JABWRO010000003.1:0-113263 GCF_014268985.1 Pseudomonas sp. RW10S2
TTTTTTTTGCATGGCTGGCAAGGAGTAGGGTAATGGCGTTTGGCAGAACGGGTCGGTTGCTGGCCTGCATGGTGGCCTTGGCATCCTCGCAGGCGATGGCCGCCGGCAAATGTGAAAAGCTGGTGGCCACCGGCAGCCCGGATGCACCGCCGTACTCCTGGCAGGACCCGAAAGACTCTCGGCACCTGATCGGTGCCAACGTCGACCTGCTGCGTCAGGTGGCGGACGAGTTGGGGGTGCGGGTCGAGGTGCTGCATGCCGGGCGCCGCGAGCAGGCGCTGGAAGAGGTGCGCAGCGGGCGGATGGACCTGTTGCTGGATACGCCGATGCAAGTCGGTCAGTTGACTGCGCTGGACTACATCCATCCACCCCTGCAGCTCAACGAGTACCTGGTCTGGACCCGCCACGACTCCGCACTGGATTTCGACGGTCCGGCGGATCTGGCCCGCTATCAGGGCAGCCTTTCGGAGAAGGCCCGGCTGACCCCGGCGTTCGAAGCGTTCGCCAAGTCCCAGCTTAAGCTGGTGCCTGCGCAGAATCTTACCCAGGCCTTCCAGAAGCTGGTGCTGGGGCAGGTCGATTACGTATTGGCGGGGCGCTATTCGGGGATGGCCATGACCCAGAGCCTGGGCATGAGCAACGACCTTGTCGCGCGCGGCCTGCCAGTGGATCGTCCGGGGCTGTACCTGGCCGTGTCGCACAATTCGGCCTGTAACGATGCCTGGCTGCGTGGGCAACTGGCTAAAAAGCTGACAGAATTGCCGATCTCTGGCGCCTCCGAGTCGGTGCTGCAGCGGAATGTGGAGCGCTGGAAAGCGCAGATGCAGATGACCGGGGACGCCCCCAAACAGTAGGAAGAATGCGTGAGAACCCAACCACTGATCCTGGTCCTGGCTTTTGCAGCCCTGGCCGGTTGTGCCAACGATCCGGCTCCTCATGAGCAGATGCGCCTGTCCGAGCAGGCGCTGGAGCAGGCCAAGGCTGTCGGCGCGACTGAGCAGGTCGAGGCGTTCAAGCTGGCCGAAGACAAGTTCGCTCGGGCCAAGACCAACATGGCCAGCGAAGATTTTCGTGATGCGCGCATGCGCGCCGAGCAGGCCGAGCTGGATGCGCGCCTGGCCGAGGCTCAGGTGTTGACCCAGAAAAGCGAAGAGCAGTTGAAGGTGACCGAGTCGCGGATCAAGCGCCTGCGCAAGCAGCTGGAGGTACAGCCATGAGCCGTACATTCAAGCCCGGCGCCGCCTTGGTCGTGCTGGCGTTGGCCGTCGGCCTGCAGGGTTGCGCGAGCCAGCGCAGCGAGTCGGCGCTGGACGATGCCACGGCTGCGTTCCAGAAGGTCAAGGACAACTCCGACGTGCTGCGCAGTGCGCCGCGTGATGTGATCCGTGCAGGTGAGTCGCTGGCGCGAGCAGAGCGCCTGGCCAGTTATGTCGGTAGCGGCACTGACGTACGCCACTATGCCTACCTCAGCCAGCGCTACAGCGAGATCGCCCGCGAGCATGCCAATCTGGCACTGAACCAGGAACGCCTGGCCAAGCTCGACCTGGAGCGCCAACGTCTGCAACTGGCGCTGCGTGAAGCGAAGCTGGCCAGCGTGCAGCAGCAGGGCAAGTGGGTCGAATCGCAGATCGCCGCACTGGCATCGGAGCAGGCCGACCGCGGCCTGGTGATGACGCTTGGGGACGTGCTGTTCGATACCGGCGAAGCGGAACTCAAGAACTCCGCCAGTCGCACGGTGCTCAAGCTGGTGCAGTTCCTGCAGCTCAATCCGCGCCGCGTGGTACGAATCGAGGGCTACACCGACAGCACCGGGGCGGCTGAAGACAACCTGAAGCTGTCCCGTGACCGCGCGCAGTCGGTGGCTGACATGCTGGTCGACCTGGGCATCGACGAGAAACGCATCGAGGTCCAGGGGTATGGCGACCAGTACCCGGTCGAGGTCAACGCCTCGGAGCGGGGCAGGGCGCAGAACCGCCGTGTGGAGATCGTGTTCTCCGATGAGAAGGGCAAGCTCGCGCCGCCGCGCTGAGGGCTGTTCGGGTGCTGCCTGGCACCCGTGCTGACGGTTCGTCTGTTCGCCGCTGTCAAGCAAGTGTAATGTCGACTATTCTCGGAACTGTCCCAGTACACTTTGCAACTGTTACGGTATTCTGTCTCGACTGTGAGTCGTACAAGAACAACGAACCCGTCCGCGCTTCGAGAATCACCATGACCAACCTGCTGTTGTACCAGCGCATTGCCCAGCAACTGGCCGATGACATCCGTCGCGGTGTCTACCAGCCAGGCGAGCGGGTGCCTTCCGTGCGCAAGATGAGCGCCCAGCTCAATGTCAGCCATGCCACGGTGCTGCAGGCCTACGCCAACCTCGAGGATCAGGGCCTGATTCGCGCCCGTCCGCAGTCTGGCTACTATGTCCACCAGACACCCGCCCTGACCGCGCAGACCCCGGATATCGCCCGGGTCGAACGCCCCGGGTTGGTTACCCGTGCCAGTATCATCCAGCAAGTGCTCACTGAAGCACGCCGCGATGGTGTTTTCCCTTTCGGGGCTGCTGTTCCGCATGTGGACTACTTGCCGGTTCGAGCGCTGCACCAGCAGATCGCCAAGGTGACGCGGTTCCACAGCCCGCGTGCCTTCAGCTACATGTTCAGCCCGGGGTTCGAGCCGCTGCGTCGGCAGATCGCCATTCGCATGCGTGACGCTGGCGTGCTGGTCGACCCGCGCGAGGTGATCGTCACCCATGGCTGTGTCGACGCCCTGCAGATGGCGCTGCGCGTGTTGACGCGTCCTGGCGACCTGATCGCCGCAGAGTCACCGACCTACTATGGGCTTCTGCAGTTGGCGGACCTGCTGGGTCTGAAGGTGATCGAGATCCCCAGCGACCCGTCCACCGGCATCAGCCTCGAGGCGCTGCAACTGGCCGCCAACCAATGGTCGATCAAGGCCCTGGTGCTGACGGCGCGCCTGAGCAACCCTCTGGGCGGGACCATTCCGGAAGAGCGGCAGAAACAGTTGCTGCGCCTGGCGTCAGACTTCGATATCCAGATCGTCGAGGACGATATCTATGGCGAGCTGATGTTCGAGCAGGGGCGAACCAAGGCGCTGAAGGCGTTCGACCGGCTGGATCGGGTGATTTACTGTTCGAGTTTCTCCAAGACGCTGTCGCCAGGGGTGCGCGTCGGCTGGATGATTCCTGGGCGCTACCAGGACGAAATCCAGCGCCTGCAGACCTTCACCACGCATTCGGCCTGCAGTGTCACCCAGATGGGCGTGGCGGCCTATCTCGAGAACGGCGGCTACGACCGTCACCTGCGCTTCATCCGTCAGGAGTACCGCAAGAACCTCAGCGCCTATCAGCTGGCGGTGCAGCAGCACTTCCCGGAAGGCACGCAGATGACTCGGCCGACGGGTGGGTTCATTCTCTGGGTCAGCCTGCCGGGGCGAGTCAATACTCAGGAGCTGCATGTGCGGGCGCTGGAGCAGGGCATCAGCATCGCGCCTGGCCTGATCTTCAGCAACACCGAGCAATTCAATCACTGCATCCGCCTCAATTGCGGGATTCCCTGGAGCAAGGAGGCAGAGCGGGCGGTGATGACCTTGGGGTTGCTGGCCCAACAATTGTGTCGAGAGTCTGCTGTCTCGATTTTGTAGCTTGTCATAAGGGCAGGGAACAGGGAGCATAAGCATTTTTATGCCATGCTCTTGATGCCCATGAATGCGTTTCGCCCTACTGCCCTGATGCTGTGTCTTGCGCTGTCCTGGTTGCCGGGGGCATCTGTGCAGGCTGCGCAGACGCATGCAAAGAGCGAAGTGTCCCAGGGCAAGACCGCCAAGCAAGCGGTAAAAACCCCGGCGAAGGCGGCCAGCAAGCCGGCAAGCAAGCCTAAGCCAAAGAGCAAGCCGGTCAGCAAGCCACTGCCCAATCCCAAGCTCGATCTCAGCCTGCCGAGCGAGATGGTTAAGAACCTCAAGCCGGATATCGGCAATGCCCCGTTGACGCGCAAGCCCTTGCTGCCGTCGATGTTCCCCGACAAACCCGCATCCGATGACAGCCCGTTCCAGCTCAATGGCCGGCTGATCAGCAACGAGATGCAGCTGCAGTTGCGCAACGACAGTCGCCGTGATGTCGAGGGTGCTGCCATCGATTTCGAATTTCGCAACTGACTACCGAGTCACTTCGGATTTCATCGGCTCGGTAATTTCAAACATATGTTTGAGCGGTTAGTATCCAGGGATGTCCGTCCCGTTCAGCTCCAGGGAGTCCAGTTGTCATGAAATGCCGTGAGGGCTGCGGTGCCTGCTGCATTGCCCCGTCCATCAGTTCGCCGATCCCTGGCATGCCCCAGGGCAAGCCGGCGGGCGAGCGTTGCCTGCACCTGTCCGTGGACAATCTTTGCGCCTTGTTCGGCAAGCCCGAACGGCCAAAGGTCTGTGGCGGGTTCAAGGCGGAGGTGGATGTCTGCGGTAGCGATCGCGACGATGCGATCAGGATCATTGGCTGGCTGGAGCAGATGACGGCGGCGTGACGTTTGGATCTTCGACAAAAGGAACAAGATGATGAGATCGATCAAGCGCGTTGTACTGCTGTGTGGCATGGGTGTCTTGCTGGCGCCGACGGCCTGGGCTGAGAATTGGCAGGTGGCCAAGGACGAGGAGGGTATCAAGGTGTCCCTCAGCGAGGTGGCGGGCTCCAAGTACAAGGCCTATCGCGGGGTGACCTTGATCAAGGCGCCACTGGCCAAGGTCAAGGCGCTGCAGGAGGATGTGGCCGGTGCCTGCGCCTGGGTGCATGAGTGCAAGTCGCAGAAGCTGCTCAAGCATGAAGGTGACCAGAGCTGGACCTACACCCAGTTCAATACGCCATGGCCCGTGACGCCGCGCGATTCGATCCTGCATGTCACCACGGTGCAGGAGGCTGATGGCAGCCTTACCCGCAAGCTCGAGGGTGAGCCGAAGTACCTGCCGGAGGAAAAGGGCTTCGTGCGCGTGGCGCAGGTCGAGGGCTTCTGGAAGCTGGTGCCCAAGGGCGACAGTACCGAGGTGACCTATCAGGTGCACACCGAGCCGGGTGGTAGCGTGCCTTCGTGGTTGGCCAACAAGTTCGTGGTGGATGCGCCGTTCAATACGCTGAAGGGCTTGCGTGAGCGGGCCGAGAAGAACTGAGGTTCTTTCGTCTAATGGCCCAATGAAAAAGGCTGCCGGAGGGCAGCCTTTTTGCGTTCAGCCTGGGCGGCTTACTTGCGGTCTTTCAGTGCGGTGATGTCGCGCTGCGGCTCGCCGGTGTACAGCTGGCGCGGACGGCCAATCTTGTATGGGCCGGAGAGCATTTCCTTCCAGTGCGAGATCCAGCCCACGGTACGTGCCAGGGCGAAGATCACGGTGAACATGCTGGTTGGAATGCCGATCGCCTTGAGGATGATCCCCGAGTAGAAGTCGACGTTCGGGTACAGCGAGCGCTCGATGAAGTAAGGATCGGTCAGGGCGATCTCTTCCAGGCGCATCGCCAGTTCCAGCTGCGGGTCGTCCTTGATGCCCAGCTCGCGCAGGACTTCGTCGCAGGTCTGCTTCATCACGGTGGCGCGCGGGTCGCGGTTCTTGTAGACGCGGTGACCGAAGCCCATCAGCTTGAACGGATCGTTCTTGTCCTTGGCCTTGGCGATGAACTTGTCGATGTTCGAGACATCGCCGATTTCATCGAGCATGGTCAGGACCGCTTCGTTCGCGCCGCCGTGGGCAGGGCCCCACAGTGCAGCGATACCGGCGGCGATACAGGCGAACGGGTTGGCACCCGAGGAGCCGGCCAGGCGCACGGTGGAGGTGGAGGCGTTCTGTTCGTGGTCGGCATGGAGGATGAAGATCCGGTCCATCGCCTTGGCCAGCACCGGGCTGATCGGTTTGATCTCGCACGGGGTGTTGAACATCATGTGCAGGAAGTTTTCTGCGTACGACAGGTCGTTGCGCGGGTACATCATGGGCTGGCCCATGGAGTACTTGTACACCATCGCTGCCAGCGTCGGCATCTTCGCGACCAGGCGCACGGCGGAGATTTCGCGGTGCTGCGGGTTATTGATGTCCAGCGAGTCGTGATAGAACGCCGACAGGGCGCCGACCACGCCACACATGACGGCCATCGGGTGGGCGTCGCGGCGGAAGCCGTTGAAGAAGGACTTCAGCTGCTCGTGGACCATGGTGTGGTTCTTCACGGTGCTGACGAACTGGGCTTTCTGCTCTGCGTTCGGCAGTTCGCCGTTGAGCAGCAGATAGCAGGTTTCCAGGTAGTCCGATTGCTCGGCGAGCTGTTCGATCGGGTAGCCGCGGTGCAGCAGCACGCCCTTGTCGCCGTCGATGTAGGTGATCTTCGACTCGCACGAGGCGGTCGCCATGAAACCAGGGTCGAAGGTGAAGTGACCGGATGCCCCCAACCCGCGGACGTCGATAACATCGGGACCAACGGTGCCGGTTAAAATGGGCAGCTCTACGGGGGCTGCGCCCTCGATGACCAACTGCGCTTTTTTGTCAGCCATGTGGCCTCCTATTAATGCTTGAAATCATCAGACAGACCCCCCACGCAGGGCCCGCACCACTATAGAGGGATAAATTCGAATGTCAATTTGCCTAAAGGCTGGTTGAAACACCCTCCAAGCCCATGATTTTCACGAAATTGCCGCCCATTTACGCCTTTTGTTCGCTAAAGGCAATGCGCTATTCGGGCGAGCCCCTCACGTTGTCATAAGCAGCCTAACTGTCTATACTCGGCAGCCGACTCCCAGGGGCTTTCCAGCCCGCCCTGCTGGGTGTCGTGTTCTCTTCGGTGGTGGGTACCTGACCAGTACACTTACCAACAACTTTGCCCTGTTCGCTAGGGGCTCTTCAGTGTGAAAAAAGCCGTGAAAAGCCAACGACCTGTAAACCTAGACCTAAGGACCATCAAACTCCCGATCACCGCGTACACGTCCATTCTTCACCGTATTTCCGGCGTCATCCTGTTCCTCGGCCTTGCCATCATGCTGTACGCATTGGGCAAGTCGCTGGGTTCCGAGGAAGGCTTTGCCGAGGTGAAGGCGTGTCTGACCAGTCCGCTGGCCAAACTGGTGACCTGGGGCCTGCTGTCCGGCCTGCTGTATCACCTCGTCGCAGGTGTTCGCCACCTGATCATGGACATGGGTGTCGGTGAGACGCTGGAAGGCGGCAAGCTGGGCTCGAAAATCGTGATCGTCATCTCCGTGGTGCTGATCGTTCTGGCGGGAGTTTGGGTATGGTAACTAATGTCACGAACCTGTCGCGTTCGGGCCTCTATGACTGGATGGCGCAGCGCGTCTCGGCGGTCGTTCTCGCGGCTTACTTCATCTTCCTGATCGGCTACCTCGCGATCCACCCGGGCATCGACTATGCCCAGTGGCACGCTCTGTTCTCCAACAACGCGATGCGGATCTTCAGTCTGCTGGCACTTGTCGCACTGGGCGCTCACGCCTGGGTCGGCATGTGGACCATCGCCACCGACTACCTGACACCGATGTCGTTCGGCAAGTCGGCGACTGCGATTCGTTTCCTGTTCCAGGCGGTATGCGGCGTTGCGATGTTCGCTTACTTCGTCTGGGGTGTGCAGATTCTCTGGGGTATCTGATTCATGGCTAACATTCCAACCATTTCCTTCGACGCCATCATCATCGGTGGCGGCGGTGCGGGCATGCGCGCCGCACTGCAGCTGGCTCAAGGCGGCCACAAGACCGCAGTAGTCACCAAGGTGTTCCCGACCCGTTCGCACACCGTTTCCGCCCAGGGCGGCATCACCTGCGCCATCGCTTCGGCCGACCCGAACGACGACTGGCGCTGGCACATGTACGATACCGTCAAGGGTTCCGACTACATCGGTGACCAGGACGCTATCGAATACATGTGTCAGGAAGGCCCGGCTGCGGTCTTCGAGCTGGACCACATGGGCCTGCCGTTCTCGCGTACCGAAACCGGCCGTATCTACCAGCGTCCGTTCGGTGGCCAGTCCAAGGACTTCGGCAAGGGCGGCCAGGCCGCGCGTACTTGCGCCGCGTCCGACCGTACCGGCCACGCCCTGCTGCACACCCTCTATCAGGGCAACCTGAAGGCGGGCACCACCTTCCTCAACGAGTACTACGCCGTTGACCTGGTCAAGAACCAGGACGGCGCTTTCGTCGGTGTGATCGCGATCTGCATCGAAACCGGCGAAACCATGTACATCAAGTCCAAGGCCACCGTTCTGGCCACTGGCGGTGCGGGCCGTATCTACGCTTCCACGACCAACGCCCTGATCAACACCGGTGACGGTATCGGCATGGCCCTGCGTGCAGGCGTACCGGTACAGGACATCGAGATGTGGCAGTTCCACCCCACCGGCATCGCCGGCGCCGGTGTACTGGTCACCGAGGGTTGCCGCGGTGAGGGTGGCTACCTGATCAACGCCCACGGCGAGCGCTTCATGGAGCGTTACGCGCCGAACGCGAAGGACCTGGCTGGCCGCGACGTGGTCGCCCGTTCCATGGTCAAGGAAATCATCGCCGGCAACGGCGTGGGCCCGAACAAGGACCACGTACTGCTGAAGCTGGACCACCTGGGCGAGGAAGTGCTGCACAGCCGCCTGCCAGGTATCTGCGAACTGTCCAAGACCTTCGCCCACGTCGACCCGGTGGTCGCGCCGGTTCCGGTCGTACCGACCTGCCACTACATGATGGGCGGCGTTGCCACCAACATTCATGGCCAGGCCATCACCATGGACGCCGAAGGCAAGGATCAAATCATCCCAGGCCTGTTCGCTGTGGGTGAAGTGGCGTGCGTATCGGTTCACGGTGCCAACCGCCTGGGCGGCAACTCGTTGCTCGACCTGGTGGTCTTCGGTCGCGCTGCCGGCCTGCACCTGGAAAAAGCACTGAGCGACGGCGTCGAGTACCGCGACGCGAGCGACACCGATGTCGACGTTGCCCTGAACCGCCTGAACAAGCTCAACGAGCGTACCACTGGCGAAGACGTTGCAAGCCTCAAGCGCGAGCTGCAGAGCTGCATGCAGAACTACTTCGGTGTATTCCGTACTGGCGAATACATGCAGAAGGGTATCGAGCAGCTGGCCGGCCTGCGTGACCGCATTGCCAACGTCAAGATCAACGACAAGTCCCAGGCCTTCAACACCGCGCGTATCGAAGCGCTGGAGCTGCAGAACCTGCTGGAAGTTGCCGAAGCGACCGCCATCGCAGCCGAAGCCCGTAAAGAGTCCCGCGGCGCTCACGCCCGTGAAGACTTCGAAGACCGTGACGACGAGAACTGGCTGTGCCACACCCTGTACTACCCGGGTGAGAAGCGCGTCGCCAAGCGTGGCGTCAACTTTGCGCCGAAGACAGTTCCAGCCTTCGAACCAAAAGTCCGGACTTACTAAGGGTGGCCGCTATGTTGAAAGTCGAAGTTTATCGTTACAACCCGGACACCGACTCGGCGCCCAAGATGGAGTCGTTCGACGTCGATACCGGTGGCAAGGACCTGATGGTGCTGGACGTACTGGCACTGATCAAGGAGAAGGACGAGGGCTTCTCGTACCGTCGCTCCTGCCGTGAAGGCGTTTGCGGTTCCGATGGCATGAACATGAACGGCAAGAACGGCCTGGCCTGCATCACCCCGCTGTCGGGTGTGGTCAAGGGCAACAAGCTGGTCCTGCGTCCGCTGCCAGGTTTGCCAGTCATTCGTGACCTGGTCGTCGATATGAGCATCTTCTACAAGCAGTACGAGAAGGTGAAGCCATTCCTGCAGAACGACACCCCGGCTCCGGCCATCGAGCGTCTGCAGTCGCCGGAAGATCGCGACAAGCTGGACGGTCTGTACGAGTGCATCCTGTGCGCTTGCTGCTCGACCTCCTGCCCATCGTTCTGGTGGAACCCGGACAAGTTCCTGGGCCCCGCCGCGTTGCTGCAGGCCTATCGTTTCCTGGCCGACAGCCGTGACACCAAGACGCAAGAGCGTCTGGCGTCGCTGGATGACCCGTTCAGCGTATTCCGCTGCCGCGGGATCATGAACTGCGTGAACGTCTGCCCGAAGGGTCTGAACCCGACCAAGGCGATCGGCCACGTACGTAACATGCTGCTGCAAAGCGGCACCTGATTCGAAAATGTTGCACCAGCAGTAAGCCGAAGCGCGGGTGGTGAGCCCGCGCCGAGGTAAAACCCGAGCAAGGGCCCAAAAAGCCCGCGCTCATTACCTATGAAGATATGAGACCAGCAGGGGCTTCCGGGCTGGTACCCGGAAAATCTGCAGGATCCAGGTGGCGTGGTTAGTCGCTGTGTTCGGACTTTTCCAGGTTTGCGTGGCTCTTGCCGATCCGTCCCCTAACCGAGGGTGACCAAGCATGCAAGAAAGCGTGATGCAGCGCATGTGGGAAAGCGCCCACCTTTCAGGTGGTAACGCTGCATATGTGGAAGAGCTCTACGAGCTCTACCTGCACGACCCTAACGCTGTGCCAGAAGAGTGGCGCACCTACTTCCAGAAGTTGCCCGCCGACGGCAGCACCGCTACCGACGTATCGCACTCTACGATCCGCGACCATTTCGTACTGCTGGCAAAGAACCAGCGCCGCGCCCAACCGGTTTCCGCCGGGAGCGTGAGCAGTGAACACGAGAAGAAGCAGGTTGAAGTGCTGCGACTGATCCAGGCCTATCGTATGCGCGGCCATCAGGCTGCCCAGCTCGACCCGTTGGGGTTGTGGCAGCGCCCTGCGCCCGTAGACCTGTCGATCAATCACTACGGCTTGACCAATGCCGACCTTGATACGACCTTCCGTGCCGGCGACCTGTTCATCGGCAAAGAGGAAGCGAGCCTACGCGAAATCTTCGAGGCGCTGCAGAAGACATATTGTCGCACCATTGGCGCCGAGTTCACCCACATCGTCGATTCCGAGCAACGCAGCTGGTTCCAGCAGCGCCTCGAAAGCGTTCGTGGCCGTCCTGACTTCTCCGTTGACGTGCAGACTCACCTGCTCGAGCGCGTTACCGCGGGCGAAGGCCTGGAAAAATACCTGGGCACCAAGTATCCGGGTACCAAGCGCTTCGGTCTGGAAGGCGGCGAAAGCCTGATTCCGATGCTGGACGAAATGATTCAGCGTTCCGGCTCCTACGGCACCAAGGAAGTCGTGATCGGCATGGCCCACCGTGGCCGTCTGAACGTGCTCGTCAACACCTTCGGCAAGAACCCGCGCGAGCTGTTCGACGAGTTCGAAGGCAAGAAGATGAACGAGCTGGGCTCCGGTGACGTGAAGTATCACCAGGGCTTCTCCAGCAACGTCATGACCCCTGGTGGTGAAGTCCACCTGGCAATGGCGTTCAACCCGTCCCACCTGGAAATCGTCTCGCCAGTGGTAGAGGGTTCGGTTCGTGCCCGCCAGGACCGCCGCAACGACACCGTTGGCGACAAGGTCCTGCCGATCTCGATCCACGGCGACGCGGCCTTCGCAGGCCAGGGCGTGGTCATGGAAACCTTCCAGATGTCGCAGACCCGCGGTTTCAAGACCGGCGGTACCGTGCACATCGTGATCAACAACCAGGTCGGCTTCACCATCAGCAACCCGCTGGACGCGCGCTCCACCGAGTACGCCACCGACGTGGCCAAGATGATCCAGGCGCCGATCCTGCACGTGAACGGCGACGATCCGGAAGCGGTGCTGTTCGTGACACAACTGGCCATCGACTACCGCATGCAGTTCAAGCGTGACGTGGTGATCGACCTGGTCTGCTACCGTCGTCGCGGCCACAACGAGGCCGACGAACCGAACGGCACCCAGCCGCTGATGTACCAGCAGATCACCAAGCAGCGCACCACCCGTGAGCTGTACGCCGACGCGCTGATTCAAGCCGGTCGCATCGACGCCGAGCGCGCCCAGGCCAAGATCGACGAATACCGCAACGCGCTGGACAACGGCCTGCACGTGGTCAAGAGTCTGGTCAAGGAGCCGAATCGCGAGCTGTTCGTCGACTGGCGTCCGTACCTGGGCCATGCCTGGACTGCGCGTCACGACACGCGCTTCGACCTCAAGACCCTTCAGGAACTGTCGGCCAAGCTGCTCGAGCTGCCAGAAGGTTTCGTCGTCCAGCGCCAGGTCGCCAAGATCTACGAAGACCGTCAGAAGATGCAGGCCGGTGGCTTGCCGATCAACTGGGGTTATGCAGAGACCATGGCCTACGCCACCCTGCAGTTCGAAGGTCACCCGATCCGCATGACCGGCCAGGACATCGGCCGTGGCACCTTCTCGCACCGTCACGCGGTGCTGCACAACCAGAAGGACGCCAGCACCTACGTTCCGCTGAAGAACCTGTTCCCAGGCCAGCCGAAGTTCGAACTGTACGACTCCTACCTGTCGGAAGAAGCCGTACTGGCCTTCGAATACGGCTACTCCACCACCACGCCGAATGCGCTGGTGATCTGGGAAGCCCAGTTCGGTGACTTCGCCAACGGTGCGCAGGTGGTGATCGACCAGTTCATCACCAGCGGCGAGCACAAGTGGGGTCGTCTGTGCGGCCTGACCATGCTGCTGCCGCACGGCTACGAAGGCCAGGGCCCCGAGCACTCCTCGGCCCGTCTGGAGCGTTACCTGCAGCTGTGCGCCGAGCACAACATCCAGGTGTGCGTGCCGACCACGCCGGCGCAGATCTACCACCTGCTGCGTCGTCAGGTCATCCGCCCGCTGCGCAAGCCGCTGATCGTGCTGACGCCAAAGTCGCTGCTGCGCCACAAGCTGGCCATCTCGACGCTGGAAGATCTGGCAGAAGGCTCGTTCCAGACAGTGATCCCGGAAATCGATGCCATCGATCCGGCCAAGGTCGAGCGCCTGGTGCTGTGCAGCGGCAAGGTCTACTACGACCTGCTGGAAAAACGTCGTGCCGAAGGCCGCGAAGACATCGCCATCGTGCGTATCGAGCAGCTGTATCCGTTCCCTGAGGACGACCTGGTCGAGATCCTGGCGCCTTACACCAACCTCAAGCATGCAGTGTGGTGTCAGGAAGAGCCGATGAACCAGGGTGCCTGGTACAGCAGCCAGCATCACATGCGCCGTATCCTGGGCCGCCACAACAAGGCGCTGGTCCTGGAATACGCCGGTCGCGACGCTTCTGCCGCGCCAGCCTGTGGTTACGCATCGAAGCACGCCGAGCAGCAGGAAAAACTGCTGCAAGACGCGTTCACTGTCTAACGCCTTCGCGCACCTGAAACCGAATTTAAGGAAACACTGATAATGGCTATCGAGATCAAAGCCCCAACCTTCCCGGAATCGGTTGCCGATGGCACCGTTGCCACCTGGCACAAGAAGCCGGGCGAAGCCGTCAAGCGTGACGAGCTGATCGTCGACATCGAGACCGACAAGGTCGTCCTGGAAGTTCTGGCCACCGCTGATGGCGTGCTGGGCGACATCGTCAAGGGCGAGGGCGACACCGTCCTGTCCGACGAAGTCCTGGGTTCGATCGTTGAAGGTGGCGCCGCTGCTGCTGCGCCTGCTGCTGCCGCTGCTCCGGCTGCCGCTCCGGCCGCCGCCGCCGATGCAGGTGAGGACGACCCGGTTGCCGCGCCTGCCGCGCGCAAACTGGCCGAAGAGAACGGTATCGACCTGGCCACCGTTTCCGGTACAGGCAAAGGCGGTCGTATCACCAAGGAAGACGTGGTGGCTGCAGTCGCCAACAAGAAGTCGGCCCCTGCCGCACCTGCTGCCAAGCCGGCTGCCGCTGCCGCTGCTCCGGTTGTCGTCGCTGCTGGCGATCGCACCGAGAAGCGTGTGCCGATGACCCGTCTGCGCGCCAAGATCGCTGAGCGTCTGGTTGAAGCCCAGTCGAGCATGGCCATGCTGACTACCTTCAACGAAGTCGACATGACCGAAGTCATGGCCCTGCGTTCGAAGTACAAGGACCTGTTCGAGAAGACCCACAACGGCGTACGCCTGGGCTTCATGTCGTTCTTCGTCAAGGCCGCCACCGAGGCGCTGAAGCGCTTCCCGGCAGTCAACGCTTCGATCGATGGCAACGACATCGTTTACCATGGCTACGCGGACGTCGGCGTTGCCGTCTCCAGCGACCGTGGCCTGGTGGTACCGGTGCTGCGCAATGCCGAGTCGATGTCGCTGGCCGAGATCGAGAACGGCATCGCCACCTTCGGCAAGAAGGCCCGTGACGGCAAGCTGTCGATCGAAGAGATGACCGGCGGTACCTTCACCATCACCAACGGTGGTACCTTCGGTTCGATGATGTCGACCCCGATCGTCAACCCGCCGCAGGCCGCGATCCTGGGTATGCACAACATCATCCAGCGTCCGATGGCGATCAATGGCCAAGTGGTCATTCGCCCGATGATGTACCTGGCGCTGTCCTATGACCACCGCCTGATCGACGGCAAGGAAGCGGTAACCTTCCTGGTGACCATCAAGAACCTGCTGGAAGATCCGTCCCGTCTGCTGCTGGACATCTAATCACGCAGCTGCACGCTGCAGGCGACAGGCTCCCGACCGGAGCAGGTCGCCTTGCCGCGTGCGGCTTGTAGCTTGAAGCTGATAAGGAATCTTTTATGACCCAGAAATTCGACGTAGTGGTGATTGGTGCGGGTCCTGGCGGCTATGTTGCTGCCATCAAGGCTGCCCAACTTGGTCTGAAGACTGCCTGTATCGAGAAGTACACCGACGCCGAGGGCAAGCTGGCCCTGGGCGGCACCTGCCTGAACGTAGGTTGCATTCCTTCCAAGGCGCTGCTGGACAGCTCCTGGAAATACAAGGAAGCAAAAGAGAGCTTCAACGTCCACGGCATCTCCACTGGCGAAGTGAAGATGGACGTCGCCGCGATGGTTGGTCGCAAGGCTGGCATCGTCAAGAACCTGACCGGTGGCGTTGCCACCCTGTTCAAGGCCAACGGCGTTACTTCGATCCAGGGCCACGGCAAGCTGCTGGCTGGCAAGAAAGTCGAAGTCACCAAGGCTGACGGTACCACCGAAGTCATCGAAGCCGAGAACGTGATCCTGGCCTCCGGCTCGCGTCCGATCGACATCCCGCCGGCTCCGGTCGACCAGAATGTGATCGTCGACTCCACCGGCGCCCTGGAATTCCAATCGGTACCCAAGCGCCTGGGCGTGATCGGCGCTGGCGTCATCGGCCTGGAGCTGGGCTCGGTCTGGGCTCGCCTGGGTGCTGAAGTGACCGTGCTGGAAGCGCTGGACACCTTCCTGATGGCTGCCGACACCGCCGTGTCGAAAGAAGCTCAGAAGACCCTGACCAAGCAAGGCTTGGACATCAAGCTGGGCGCGCGCGTCACCGGCTCGAAAGTCAACGGCGACGAAGTCGAAGTGACCTACACCAACGCCGAAGGCGAGCAGAAGATCGTCTTCGACAAGCTGATCGTTGCGGTCGGCCGTCGTCCTGTGACCACCGATCTGCTGGCTGCCGATAGCGGTGTGAACATCGACGAGCGTGGCTACATCTTCGTCGACGACTACTGCGCCACCAGCGTGCCGGGCGTCTACGCCATCGGCGACGTAGTTCGCGGCATGATGCTGGCACACAAGGCCTCGGAAGAGGGCATCATGGTCGTCGAGCGCATCAAGGGCCACAAGGCTCAGATGAACTACGACCTGATCCCGTCGGTTATCTACACCCACCCGGAAATCGCCTGGGTCGGCAAGACCGAACAAGCATTGAAAGCCGAAGGCGTTGAGGTTAACGTGGGCACCTTCCCGTTCGCGGCCAGCGGCCGTGCGATGGCTGCCAACGACACCGGTGGCTTCGTCAAGGTCATCGCCGATGCCAAGACCGACCGCGTCCTGGGTGTTCACGTGATCGGCCCATCGGCTGCCGAGCTGGTTCAGCAAGGCGCGATCGCAATGGAATTCGGCACCAGTGCCGAGGACCTGGGCATGATGGTCTTCAGCCATCCGACCCTGTCCGAAGCGTTGCATGAAGCAGCGCTGGCTGTGAATGGCGGTGCCATTCACGTGGCCAACCGTAAGAAGCGTTAATTATAAAAACCACGGCGGGCTGCCCGTCGTGGGTCTTGCGTGCAAGATCCACCGCGGAATGTCCGCCGGACCGGGCCACCGGAAAAATCCGGGGTTAACGGTCACAGGTGGCGCGGCTCTGGAAACAGCGCAGCGCCGAAGCGCAGTACCTAACGAAGACGGTAAAAAGCATGAATCTTCACGAGTATCAGGGTAAACAGCTGTTCGCTGAGTACGGCCTGCCAGTTTCCAAGGGTTTCGCTGTCGATACCCCTGAGCAAGCCGCAGAAGCCTGCGACAAGATCGGCGGTTCCGAGTGGGTTGTAAAAGCCCAGGTCCACGCTGGTGGTCGCGGTAAGGCGGGCGGCGTCAAGCTGGTTCGCAGCAAGGAAGACGCCAAGGCGTTCGCTGCGCAGTGGTTGGGCAAGAATCTGGTGACCTACCAGACTGACGCCAACGGTCAACCAGTCTCCAAGATCCTGGTCGAATCCTGCACTGACATCGCCAAAGAGCTGTACCTGGGCGCTGTAGTGGATCGTTCGAGCCGTCGTATCGTGTTCATGGCTTCCACCGAAGGTGGCGTGGACATCGAGAAAGTCGCTCACGAAACTCCTGAGAAGATCCTCAAGGCTACCATCGACCCGCTGGTCGGCGCTCAGCCGTTCCAGGGTCGCGAGCTGGCTTTCCAGCTGGGCCTGGAAGGCAAGCAAGTACAACAGTTCGCCAAGATCTTCGTAGGTCTGGCCAAGCTGTTCAAGGACCATGACCTGGCCCTGCTGGAAGTGAACCCGCTGGTGATCAAGGCCGACGGCGACCTGCACTGCCTCGATGCCAAGATCAACATCGACGCCAACGCCATGTACCGTCAGCCTAAGCTGAAGACCTTCCACGACCCGTCCCAGGACGACGCCCGTGAAGCCCACGCTGCCAAGTTCGAACTGAACTACGTAGCGCTGGAAGGCAACATCGGCTGCATGGTCAACGGTGCCGGTCTGGCCATGGGTACCATGGACATCGTCAACCTGCACGGCGGCAAGCCAGCCAACTTCCTCGACGTTGGTGGTGGTGCTACCAAGGAACGCGTTACCGAAGCGTTCAAGATCATCCTGTCCGACAGCAATGTCGCGGCCGTTCTGGTCAACATCTTCGGTGGTATCGTTCGTTGCGACATGATTGCCGAAGGCATCATCGGTGCAGTGAAAGAAGTCGGCGTGAAAGTACCGGTCGTTGTCCGCCTCGAAGGCAACAACGCCGAACTGGGCGCTAAAGTACTGGCAGAAAGCGGTTTGAACATCATTGCGGCAACCAGCCTGACCGACGCTGCTCAACAAGTTGTCAAAGCTGCGGAGGGCAAGTAATGAGCGTCCTGATCAATAAAGACACCAAAGTCATCTGCCAGGGCTTCACCGGCTCGCAGGGTACTTTCCACTCCGAACAAGCCATCGCCTACGGCACCAAGATGGTCGGCGGCGTCACCCCAGGCAAGGGTGGCACCACCCACCTGGGCCTGCCGGTGTTCAACACCGTCAAGGAAGCCGTGGAAGCTACCGGCGCTGACGCTTCGGTCATCTACGTTCCGGCTCCGTTCTGCAAGGACTCGATCCTGGAAGCGGCCTTCGGCGGCATCAAGCTGATCGTCTGCATCACCGAAGGTATTCCTACCCTCGACATGCTGGACGCCAAGGTCAAGTGCGACGAGCTGGGTGTCACCCTGATCGGCCCTAACTGCCCAGGCGTCATCACTCCGGGCGAGTGCAAGATCGGCATCATGCCAGGCCACATCCACTTGCCAGGCAAGGTCGGTATCGTTTCCCGTTCCGGCACCCTGACCTACGAAGCGGTCAAGCAGACCACCGACGCCGGCTTCGGCCAATCGACCTGCGTCGGCATCGGCGGCGACCCGATCCCAGGCTCCAACTTCATCGACATCCTGAAGCTGTTCCAGGAAGACCCGAAGACCGAAGCGATCGTCATGATCGGTGAGATCGGCGGTTCGGCTGAAGAAGAAGCTGCTGCCTACATCAAGGCCAACGTCACCAAGCCTGTCGTTTCCTACATCGCTGGTGTTACCGCTCCTGCGGGCAAGCGTATGGGCCACGCTGGCGCCATCATCTCCGGCGGTAAAGGCACTGCAGACGAGAAATTCGCTGCACTGCAGGACGCTGGCGTGAAGACCGTGCGTTCCCTGGCTGACATCGGCAAGGCCCTGGCCGAGCTGACTGGCTGGGAAGCCAAGAAGTAAGTAACACGCTATACCCCCCACGCGCACAAAGGCCACCTTCGGGTGGCCTTTGTCGTTCTGGGTCGTCCCGCGATGGGCCCGGAAATGACAACTCAGATTATTCGATCGGGCCCATAGGGTTTTTCCAGCAGACGATGGTTTCAATCCGAGGATAATCCAGCCATCCTCGGTCACGCAGACGACAAACACATACGCACATCGGACAACCAGCACCATTGCAGTGCGTTTGCCCGGCAAATTCTGTAACCTACGCGTTCACTCTGTGCCCGTACCCCAAAAGGGAACGACACGCTAAACGGGTCTGGCTCATCAAGCCGGGCAGCATTTCCCTCATCCATGTGGAAATCCCTTCTCGAATCCCGATTTCAGCAGTGTGGTACTTCCTTAAATGAAAGTGTTAAAAGGCCAGGATATCCTGGCGCTTGGCTTTATGACGTTCGCGCTTTTCGTCGGTGCGGGCAATATCATCTTCCCGCCTATCGTTGGCCTGCAGTCCGGCCCGCACGTATGGATGGCGGCGCTGGGCTTCCTGGTCACCGCTGTGGGTCTGCCAGTCATTACCGTGGTTGCCCTGGCGAAGGTCGGTGGCGGGATGGATGCCCTGAGCAGCCCGATCGGCAAGTTCTTCGGCGGCCTGTTGGCGGCAGTCTGCTACCTCTCGGTCGGCCCGCTGTTCGCTACCCCGCGCACCGCGACCGTTTCGTTCGAGGTGGGTGTGGCGCCACTGACCGGTGAAAGCCCGCTGGCGCTGTTCATCTACAGCCTGGTGTACTTCGCTGTGGTGCTGGCCGTGTCGATGTATCCGGGCAAGCTGCTCGACACTGTCGGTCGCTTCCTGGCACCGCTGAAGATCATCGCCCTGGCGGTGCTCGGCATTGCTGCCTTCGCGCTGCCAGCGGGCTCGATTGGTGACGCGCAGCCGGCTTACGTCGCAGCTCCGTTCTCCCAAGGCTTCATCAATGGCTACCTGACCATGGATACCCTCGGTGCCCTGGTGTTCGGCATCGTCATCGTCAACGCCATCCGTTCGCGCGGTGTGGAGTCGCCCAAGCTGATCACTCGCTACGCCATCATCGCCGGCCTGATCGCCGGTGTCGGCCTGGCGCTGGTGTACATCAGCCTGTTCCGCCTCGGCGCCGGCAGCCATGAGATCGCTGCGAACGCGAGCAACGGTGCTGCGGTTCTGCATGCCTACGTGCAGCACACCTTCGGCTCGCTGGGCAGTGGTTTCCTGGCCGTGCTGATCGCGCTGGCCTGCCTGGTCACTGCCGTGGGGCTGACCTGTGCCTGTGCCGAGTACTTCAGCCAGATCCTGCCGCTGTCGTACCGTGCCCTGGTGGTGATCCTGGCGGGCTTCTCGCTGCTGATCTCGAACCTGGGCCTGACCAAGCTGATCATGTTCTCGATCCCGGTGCTGACCGCCATCTACCCGCCATGCATCGTGGTCGTGGGCCTGAGCTTCGTGAAGGACCTGTGGAACTCGCCGGTACGCATTCTCGCGCCGGTCATGCTCGTTTCGCTGCTGTTCGGCATGGTCGATGCGATCAAGGGCAGCAGCCTGGCGCACATCCTGCCGGACGCGGTGGCGCACTTGCCGCTGAGCGAGCAGGGCCTGGCCTGGCTGGTGCCTTCGGTGATCGCCCTGGCCGCCGCGGTGGTCTGTGATCGTCTGCTCGGCAAGCCACGCGAGGCGCTGGCCTGATGGGTGAAGCCTGCAGCGGGTGCTGGCCACAAGCCTATTGGCACTTGCTGGATGTTTGAACCCGAAGCCCCGTATCCGAAAGGATGCGGGGCTTTTTGCTGGCTACTGTTTCTGTAGGAGCGGGCTTGCCCGCGAACAGGCCCGCCCTGGCAAGATGGTTTTCACAACCTCAGTGTGCCTTTCATCGATAGCCAGCGTCGAATCCGCAGGCCAACCTCTTTATGCCCCGCCTTACGGAAACCCTGCATGACCTTCATCCAAAGCAATCTCCACAACCTGCTGGCCGTCGCCTGGTTTGCGCTGTGCTGGGGCGGCTACACCCGCTACGCCACCTGGAAGGGGCGCGACACTGCGTGCCTGGCCAGCGTCCTGCATCTCTACCGGGAAGATTGGATGCGTCGCATGCTGCTGCGCGACAACCGCATCGCCGACGCCAGCGTGATCGGCAACCTGGAGCGCAACGCGTCTTTTTTTGCCTCGAGCACTCTGATCATCCTGGCAGGCATCCTCACCGTGCTCGGCGCCTCCGATCGTGCGCTGTCGCTGTTAGCCGACCTGCCGCTGGTGCAGCAGGCCTCGCAGGGGATGTCGGAGATCAAGCTGCTGTGCCTGGCGCTGGTGTTCGTCTATGCCTTCTTCACCTTCAGCTGGTGCATGCGCCAATACAATTTTGCTGCGGTGCTGGTGGGGTCGGCGCCGATGATTGGTGAGCGGCAGGTCAGCGAGCTTGAGCGCAAGGCCTTCGCCTCGCGGGCGGCGCGGGTACTGTCGCTGGCGGCCAACCAGTTCAACCTTGGATTGCGTTCTTACTATTTCGGCATGGCCATGCTGAGTTGGTTCGTCAGCCCGTGGATGTTCATGCTGCTGAGTATCGGCGTCGTATTCATTCTGTACCGACGGGAGTTCCACTCCCATGTACTGGAAGTGATGGTCTTCACTCCCACCGAAAGTGTGCAGAGTGAAGCGGGCAAGGACACTTCGGTGAATATGAATTGATCAACGCTGACTGAAGCGTTTCATCAGTTAATTGCAGGTACAAAAAAACCCGACGCAAGTCGGGTTTTTCCGTTCAGCATAATTACTGCTTGGCAGGTTCGGCCGGAGCAGTGGAAGGCGCCGGGGTGGAAGGCTGGGCTTCCTCGGCGGCTTTCTGCTGCGCTTCGGCCTGATCTTTGGCGGCTTCGGCGTTTTCCTTGGCGGCCTCGTTCACTTTATCCTGAGCCTCGCCCATCTTCTCCTGGGCTTGCTCGGCATGTTGCTGTGCGTCCTGGGCTTTGTCTTCGCTCGCCTTGTCGCAAGCAGCCAGGCCCATGGCAGCGGCCAGCATCAGAGCAAAAGCAAAAGGTTTACGCATGGGGTGTTTCTCCTTGGTGGAATAACTTACTTGAAACCTTCGAGTCCATCCGCCAGCCATAAGTTCAACGTAGGTTGCAGATATATAACACCCCGTTCTATATCGACTTTTCCCTGGGTTTGTGAAATGTCGAGTCGGCAAGGAGTACGCGGACCATGAGTGAGACGGCCTTGATGGCGATGGCTGGACGTTTTCTTTCAGCGCTCAGGCATTGCCAGGTGTTGCAGATGCGTGTCCATCACGCTGATGCCGAGGGCATGACCCTGATACTGCCCTGGTCGGAAGCGATCGTTGGCAATCCACAGACTGGCGCCGTCCATGGCGGTGTGCTGACCACGCTGATGGACACCACCTGCGGCATGGCCACCCTTTGTGTACTGCCGCAGTTCGAAGTCTGCCCGACCCTGGACCTGCGTATCGACTACATGCATCCTGCGCAGCCTGGCAAGGACATCCATGGCCATGCCCAATGTTATCGCGTCACCCGTGATGTGATCTTCACCCGCGGTACGGCCTATCAGGACGACCCTGCTCAGCCGATCTGTCAGGTGGTCGGCACCTTCATGCGTCTTGGGCAGGAGGCCCGAGGTGGTATCCGTTTCGGCAGAGGCCTCAAGGAGGGCAGGGCATGATTCCCGAGGATGTTCGCAAGCAGCTGATTCAGGCCCATGCCCGCGGCGACTATGCGCCGTTGCTGGCGCTGATTCCCTACGCCGCGCTTATCGGCATCGAATGCGAGCGCCAGGGCGATGACCTGCTGTTCCGCCTGCCGGCCAATCAGGACAACATCGGCAACCCCTTGCTGCCGGCCATCCATGGAGGTGTCATTGCAGGTTTCATGGAGCTTTCGGCGGCGCTCTATTTGTTGATCTTCAGCGAAAGCCTCAGTATTCCCAAGATCATCGACTTCTCCATCGACTACCTGCGCGCCGGGCACTACCGCGACACTTATGCCCAGTGCCAGCTATGGCGCCAAGGCCGTCGAGTGACCAACGTGGCGATCACCGCCTGGCAAGGCGATCGCGACTCGCCCATCGCCACCGCTCGGGCGCATTTCAAGATCGAACCGCATAAGCCCTTGAAATAGTCGGACATGCCCCCATCTGTTGAGCATCTGCCCGGCCACGCGCAATTGCCGTCGGGTGCAATGACCAACAGATCGGAGTTTGAAGACGATGAGTGTGGAGACTCAAAAAGAAACCCTGGGCTTCCAGACCGAGGTCAAGCAACTGCTGCACCTCATGATCCATTCGCTGTACTCGAACAAGGAGATCTTCCTGCGCGAGCTGATCTCCAACGCTTCCGACGCTGCTGACAAACTGCGTTTCGAAGCCCTGGCCAAGCCTGAGCTGCTCGAAGGCGATGCCGATCTGAAGATTCGCGTCAGCTTCGACAAGGACGCTGGCACCGTGACGCTGGAGGATAACGGCATCGGCATGAGCCGCGCCGATGTCATCGCGCACCTGGGCACCATTGCCAAGTCCGGCACTGCCGACTTCATGAAGAACCTCACCGGTGACCAGAAGAAGGATTCGCACCTGATCGGTCAGTTCGGTGTGGGCTTCTACTCTGCCTTCATCGTCGCCGACAAGGTCGATGTCTTCAGCCGTCGTGCCGGCGCACCCGCAGCCGAAGGCGTGCACTGGTCGTCCAAAGGCGAGGGCGACTTCGAAGTCGCCACCATCGACAAGCCGCAGCGCGGCACTCGCATCGTCCTGCACTTGAAGAAGGACGAGCAGGAGTTCGCCGACGGCTGGCGTCTGCGCAACGTGGTCAAGAAGTACTCCGACCACATTGCCCTGCCGATCCAGTTGCCCAAGGAGCAGGCTGCTGCCGCCGAAGGCGAAGAACAGCCGGCCGAGGAATGGGAAACCGTCAACCGCGCCAGCGCCCTGTGGACCCGTTCGCGTACCGAGATCAAGGACGAGGAATACCAGGAGTTCTACAAGCACATCGGCCATGACTTCGAGAACCCGCTGGCCTGGAGCCACAACAAGGTCGAAGGCAAGCTTGAGTACAACTCGCTGCTGTACGTACCGGCCCGCGCCCCCTTCGACCTGTACCAGCGCGAAGCGCCGCGCGGCCTGAAACTGTATGTGCAGCGCGTGTTCATCATGGACCAGGCCGAGTCGTTCCTGCCGCTGTACCTGCGCTTCATCAAGGGTGTGGTCGACTCCAACGACCTTTCGCTGAACGTGTCGCGCGAAATCCTGCAGAAAGACCCGATCATCGACTCGATGAAGTCGGCCCTGACCAAGCGTGTATTGGACATGCTGGAGAAGCTGGCCAAGAACGAGCCCGAGCAGTACAAAGGCTTCTGGAAGAACTTCGGCCAGGTGCTGAAGGAAGGCCCGGCAGAAGACTTCGCCAACAAGGAGAAGATCGCAGGTCTGCTGCGCTTTGCCTCCACCCACGACGACAGCGGCGAACAGAGCGTCAGCCTGGCGGACTACCTGGCCCGCGCCAAGGAAGGCCAGGACAAGATCTACTACCTCACCGGTGAGTCGTATGCGCAGGTGAAGAACAGCCCGCACCTGGAAGTCTTCCGCAAGAAAGGCATCGAAGTGCTGCTGCTGACCGATCGCATCGACGAGTGGCTGATGAGCTACCTGAGCGAGTTCGAAGGCAAGGGCTTCGTTGACGTCGCTCGTGGCGACCTGGACCTGGGCAAGCTGGATTCCGAAGAGGACAAGAAGGCCCAGGAAGAAGTCGCCAAGGACAAGGAAGGGCTGGTCGAGCGTCTGAAGAGTGCGCTAGGTGACAGCGTGGCTGAAGTCCGCGTTTCCCACCGCCTGACCGACTCGCCGGCGATCCTGGCCATTGGCGAGCAGGACCTGGGCTTGCAGATGCGCCAGATCCTCGAGGCCAGCGGGCAGAAGGTGCCGGATTCCAAGCCGATCTTCGAGTTCAACCCGACTCACCCGCTGATCGAGAAGCTCGACAACGAGCAGAGCGAGGACCGCTTCTCGGAGCTGTCACACATCCTGTTCGACCAGGCGGCCTTGGCTGCCGGTGACAGCTTGAAGGATCCAGCGGCCTATGTACGTCGCTTGAACAAGCTGCTGGTCGAGCTGTCGGCCTGAGTTCGAGCTTCATGAAAAAACCCGCTTCGGCGGGTTTTTTTGTGCCCGTTCACACTTATCAATTGCAGGCTCGCTTTTTTCTAATGTGACCTTTCTGGCAATCATGAAGATCGTCAGCATCGGCTAGCCTTTTGCACCGGGGTCCGTACACACTAGGGTCGTGATACCGAACAGTTCCAGGTTCAGGAGGAGTTTGATGAGCAAGGTAATCGTCGAGTCGCTGGTCTATCACGTTTCCGGCAAGGGCTATGAAAGCCGTCTGGTTTATGAGCCGGGGGCGCTGGGGCGGCCGGGGCTGGTGATGGCGCCGAATTGGATGGGCATCGGTGAAGGCGCCGAGCGAATCGCCAAGGAAGTGGCCGAGAAGGGCTATGTGGTGCTGATCGCTGATCTGTACGGCCAGGGCGTGCGTCCGTCGAACGCCGATGAGGCGGGTGCGGCGATGATGCCGTTGAAGAATGACCGGGCCGAGCTTCGCAAGCGCATGCAGGAGGCCCTGGCGCAACTGCTCGGGCAGTCCAAGGCGCTGTTGGCGCCGGGCAAGGTCGGTACTTTCGGTTTCTGCTTCGGTGGCTGCTGCGCCCTGGAGCTGGCGCGTACTGGCGCCGACCTGAAGGCGGCGGTGTCGTTCCACGGCACCCTGGACACGCCGAACCCTGAAGACGCCAAGCGCATCAAGGGCTCGGTGCTGGTGCTCCACGGTGCTTCCGACCCGCTGGTGCCCCGAGAGCAATTGCCGGCGTTCGAGGCTGAAATGAACGCGGCCAAGGTCGATTGGCAACTGTTGAGCTATGGCGGCGCGGTGCATTCGTTTACCGACCCGAATGCCAACGTGCCGGGCAAGATGCAGTACGACCGTCGTACCTCGGAGCGGGCCTTCCGCGCGATGCACAATCTGCTGGAAGAAGTGTTTACACACTGATAGCGTATTGGGGCTGCTATGCAGCCCTTCGCGGGCAAGCCCGCTCCCACAGATGCGGCGCTGCTTGTCAAGGTTGCTCCATCCTTGTGGGGGCTTGCCCGCGAACGGCCGCAAAGCGGCTCAACCTAGCGAGGTAGCTCGATCCGGGAGGTCTCCCCCGGCACCTGTGGCCAGTCACCTGCGGCCCAGCGTGCCCGGGCCTGTTCGATCAACTGCGGATCGCTGGCAACGAAGTTCCAGTTCATCCGCCGAGGTCCGTCCAGCGGTGCGCCGCCTATCAGCACCAGCTGGCACTCGCCTTCGGCATACAGCTCCACTTCTTCGCCCTCCGGCAACACGACCAGGCTGCACGCTTCCACCTCCTTACCATCGAGCACCAGCTCGCCATCGAGCAGGTACAGTGCCCGTTGTGCGTGCTCGTTCGGCACGATCAACGAGGTTGCCGCCTGCATCTGCACCTGGGCGTAGAGGGTAGGAGAGAGCACCGGTACTGGCGACTCCAGACAGAATCCGGTGCCGGCGATCAGGCGGATGCGTACCCCGAGGTTGTCACTTACCGGCAAGCTGCTTGCGGGGTGGTGGCTGTAGCTGGGATCGCCCTGTTCGTGGGTCTTGGGTGATGCCAGCCAGACCTGCAGGCCGTGCAGTCGCGAGCCTTTGGCGAAGGCTTGTGCCGGCGTACGTTCCACATGTGCGACGCCGCGCCCAGCAGTCATCCAGCTGACGTCACCGGGTAGCACGCGCTGATCGGAGCCCAGGCTGTCCTTGTGCAGGATCTCGCCTTCGAACAGGTAGGTCAGGGTCGACAAGCCGATATGCGGGTGCTGGCGGATGTCCATGCCGCTGCCGGGGGCAAAGTCAGTATCCAGCATGTGGTCGAAGAATACGAAGGGGCCGACGCTGCGGCACTGAGCCGAGGGTAGCGGGCGCAGGATCGGTTGGCCCTCCACCGATTCGGCGCGTGGGCGGATGATCAGGGGGCTGCTCATGGTCGGGCTCCGGACGGGCAGGGGGTGCGCCTAGCATAGCGGGTCGCGGCGGCGTGCTGAACCGTCTTGCAGGCGCGCGGGTCTACCCTGTTCCTGACTGGAACAAGGAAGCTGCTCCATGATTGCCAGAGTGCTGGCCTGCATTGTGTTATCCGGGTGCCTGTGCCAGGCGGGGCAAGCGCGCGACTATCGCTACAGTGACGCCCATCTGCATTACGTCGACTTCTTCCAGGAAACCGAAGGCATGCCTGCACTGCTGAAAGCCATGGATGAAGCCGGCGTCGAGCACGCGATGATTTCCGGTATTCCGGTGGCGAAGAAATGGCATGAGGATGAACCCAAGCGCCCACGCTATTACGCGGGTGACGACGCTGATGCCTACTGGTTCAGTGCTACCGATATCCATGTAGTGGCAGCGGTGCAGAAGTTGCCGGCCGAGCAGCAGAAACGCTTTCATCCGTTCCTGTCGGGTTTCAACCCGGTGGACAAGAACGCGGTCAGCCACATCGAGCGGATGCTCGAATTGCACCCAGGGTTCTGGCAGGGCATCGGTGAGGTGTTCACCCGGCATGATGACCTCACGGCGCTGACCAGCGGTGACACGCCGCGGGCCAACAACGAAGCAATGGCGCGCATTTACCATCTGGCGGCCGAGCGAGACTTGCCGGTGCTGGTGCATTCGAACATCACCTCCAAGCGCGAGCGTAACCCGCTGTACCTGGCGGAGATCGAAGAGCCGCTGCGCAATCACCCGCATACGCGTTTCATCTGGGCCCATGCCGGTACCAGCATGGAGATTCATCGTCACCAGACGCAGATGGACTTCATCCTGCCAACGCTGGAGCGCATGCTCGAGGCTTATCCGAACCTGTATATCGACCTCTCGTGGAGTGTGCTGCGGCCTTACCTGCTGGATGAGCGAGGCGCCCCGCGCAAGGCGTGGCTGGCGTTGGTCGAGCGCTTCCCGGAGCGGTTCATGCTGGGTTCGGATGTGGTCGGCAAGTTCGGCAGTGTCGGTGAGCAGATGCACGGATTCGAGCCGTTTCTGGACGCGTTGCCTGAGGCGGTTGCGCGCAAGGTGGCGCGGGATAATTTCCTTGCGGTACTGCCCAAGCAGCGTTGAGCTACCGGCTCTTTCGCGGGCAACACAAATGAAAACGCCCCGAACCAGTCGGGGCGTTTTCGTTGTCGCAGCAGCGTCTTACTTGCCAGTCCAGCGCTTGAGCACCAGGGTGGCATTGGTGCCGCCGAAGCCGAAGCTGTTGCTCATGACCGTATCGATCTTGGCGTTTTCTTCGGTTTTACGCAGTACCGGCAGGTCAGCGACCTCTGGGTCCAGTTCGTCGATGTTGGCGGAGCCGGCGATGAAGTTGTTTTCCATCATCAGCAGGCAGTAGATCGCTTCGTGCACGCCAGCGGCGCCCAGCGAGTGGCCAGACAGGCTCTTGGTCGAGCTGATCTTGGGTGCCTTGTCGCCGAACACTTCGCGCACGCCTTTCATTTCAGCGACGTCGCCGACCGGCGTCGAGGTGCCGTGGGTGTTCAGGTAGTCGATCGGGGTGTCGACGGTGGACAGCGCCTGCTGCATGCAGCGGATCGCGCCTTCGCCGCTTGGAGCGACCATGTCGTAACCATCGGAAGTCGCGCCGTAGCC
Organism: Pseudomonas sp. RW10S2; assembly: GCF_014268985.1. NCBI lineage: Bacteria > Pseudomonadati > Pseudomonadota > Gammaproteobacteria > Pseudomonadales > Pseudomonadaceae > Pseudomonas > Pseudomonas sp. RW10S2. The sequence goes on from NZ_JABWRO010000003.1 coordinate 27,913, forward strand.
GACGATTTCGGCGTAGATCTTGGCGCCACGGGCCAGAGCGTGCTCCAGCTCCTCGACCACCACCATGCCGCCACCGCCGGCGATGACGAAGCCATCACGGTCGGCGTCGTAGGCGCGCGAGGCCAGCTCAGGGGTTTCGTTGCGCTTGGTCGACAGGGCGCCCATGGCATCGAACAGGAACGACTGGCTCCAGTGCTCTTCTTCACCGCCGCCGGCGAAAACGATGTCCTGCTTGCCCCACTGGATCTGCTCCAGCGCGGTGCCGATGCAGTGTGCGGAGGTGGCGCAGGCCGACGAGATCGAGTAGTTGATGCCCTTGATCTTGAACGGGGTGGCCAGGCACGCCGATACGGTGCTGCCCATGGTGCGGGTGACACGGTATGGGCCGACACGCTTGACGCCTTTCTCGCGCAGGGTGTCCAGTGCTTCCATCTGGTTCAGGGTCGAAGCGCCGCCGGAACCTGCAACCAGGCCGGTGCGCGGGTTGGACACCTGCTCTTCGGTCAGGCCTGCGTCCTTTATCGCGTCTTGCATCGCCAGGTAGGCGTAGGCGGCGGCGTGACCGACGAAGCGATAGACCTTGCGGTCGATCAGCTCCTCCAGGTTCAGGTCGATGGAGCCGGAAACCTGGCTACGCAGCCCCATTTCCTTGTATTCCGGGTTGTAACGGATACCCGGACGGCTGTTGCGCAGGTTTTCGGTGACGGTAGCTTTGTCATTGCCCAGGCACGAAACGATGCCCAGACCAGTGATAACGACGCGGCGCATGCGAATAACCCTTAGAAATTGTCAGTGGAGGTGAACACGCCGACCCGCAGGCCTTCGGCGGTGTAGATCTCGCGACCGTCGACGCTGACCGAGCCATCGGCGATGGCCATGTTCAGCTTGCCCTTCAGGACGCGCTTGATGTGGATGTTATAGGTGACTTTCTTGGCGGTAGGCAGCACCTGGCCGAAGAACTTCACTTCGCCCGAACCCAGTGCGCGACCGCGGCCCGGCAGGCCCTGCCAGCCGAGGAAAAAGCCAACCAGCTGCCACATGGCGTCAAGGCCCAGGCAGCCCGGCATCACCGGATCGCCTTCGAAGTGGCAGGCGAAGAACCACAGGTCTGGAGTGATATCCAGCTCGGCGACCAATTCACCTTTGCCGAACTTGCCGCCTTCCTCACTGATGTGGGTGATGCGGTCTACCATCAGCATGTTCGGGGCGGGCAGTTGCGCATTACCGGGGCCGAACAGCTCACCGCGACTGCAGCGCAGCAGGTCTTCCCGAGTAAAGGCGTGTTGTTTGGTCATGCGAGCTCCTCAATAACCCCCTGTGGCAGGGGATGAATCTTCCCGGCCGACCCGAAATCCTACAGATTCCAGGGCAGCAGCCTACAGGTAGACTATTGCGTTGTGGTGAAAGTCACAGCGCACCTGGCAAAAGAAGTACAGGTGTGCACTGAAAGTTTTATTCTCAAGGCCAACGACGGCCCTGTCCAGTCTTTAAGACTGCCGCACTTTATCATTAATCGCCAGTCGCGGCTGTCCGCCCGGGCAACCAGCGCTGCAGAATACGTTGCAGATCGGTGCGTTTGAACGGTTTGCTCAGGTAATCGTTCATTCCTGCCGCCAGGCAGCGTTCACGATCGCCCTGCAGGGCATTGGCGGTCAAGGCGATGATCGGCAGTTGTGCGCCGTGCTGGCGGATGCGGCGTGTGGCTTCGTAGCCGTCCATCTGCGGCAGGCGACAATCCATGAGGATTGCCGCAAAACTTTGCTGGCCCGCCATTTCCACCGCCTGCGCGCCGTCCAGTGCCACGCTGACCTCGAAGCCCAGACTGCGCAGCATGGCTTCGATGACGCTCTGATTGACCGGGTTGTCTTCCACCAGCAGGATCCGCTGGCCTTCGCCACCCGGCAGTGCGTCACGCTCGTGACCGAGCAGGCGCGCTGCTGGCTTGCTCGACAGCATCAGAGGAACTTCCAGGGTGAAGGTCGAACCCATGCCCTCGCGGCTTTCGCCGCGCAACTTGCCGCCCATGCGCTCGGCCAGGGTACGGGCGATGGACAAGCCCAACCCGGTGCCGCCGTAACGCCTTGAAATAGAACTGTCGGCTTGCTGGAAGGCGACGAACATCGTTTCCAGGCGATCGCTGTCGATTCCTATGCCGGTATCGCGCACCGCGCAGGTCAGCCAGAGCAGTTGGCGGTCGAGCATTTGCCAGCGGCTCTCGATCTCCACTTCGCCGCGCTCGGTGAACTTCAGCGCGTTGCCCACCAGGTTCAACAGGATCTGCCGAATGCGTGTCGGATCGCCGATCACCTGCAGGCGGTCCATGCCTGGCGGCAAGTGCAGGCGCAGGGCCAGGTTGCGCTGTTGGGCGCTGTGCTGGAACGACTGCACGCTGCTGGCAATCAGCTCGCCAAGGTTGAAATCGATGTGCTCCAGTTCCAGGCTGGTGCGTTCGATTCGCGAGAAGTCGAGGATGTCGTTGATCACCTTGAGCAGGTGGCCGGTGGACTCGCTGGCCACCGCCGTGTATTCGGCCTGCTCGTCGGTCAGTGTAGTGGTTTCCAGCAGCTGCAGCATGCCGAGTACGCCGTTCATCGGGGTCCGCAGCTCGTGGCTCATCATCGCCAGGAAGTCCGACTTGGCGCGGTTGGCCTGCTCGGCCTCTTCACGAGCCTGAGTCAACTGGGCGATGGCCTGTTTCTGCTCGTGGCTGGCCTGGTCGAGGGCGCTGGCAAGGTTGTTGATGTGCCGTGCCAGGTGACCCAGTTCGCTGTCGTCGACCACCGGCAATGGCGCGTTGAATTCACCCAGCTGGATGGCTTCGACCGCATGGCCCATGTCACTGATCGGCTTGGACAGGCTTCTGGCCAGGCGCCGGGCGAGGAGGAAGGTAAACAGCAAGGCGAACAGGGCGAGAATGCCGGCCTTGATCACGATCTCCTGCTGGCGTTCGCTGAAGGCGTCGTCGGACATGCCGACGATCACTCGCCCCAGGTAATCGTCGCCAATGCTGGGTGGCGTCTTGCCTTCCTGCAGGAAGTCGTTGTCCAGGCGGATCTGTTGCAGGCGAATGGGCGCCTGGAACACTTCGACGCGCTGGGCGCGGTTGATGCTTTCACCCGACTGCTCGACGTAGACCAGGATGTGGTTGCGGCTGTCCTGCACCTCGAGAAAACGCACGTGCGGGATGCTCAGGGTCGCCCGCATCAAGCTTTCGAGCACCTCGTTGTTGCCTGAGATCACCCCGTATTCGGAGGCTGGCGCCAGTTGGTTGGCGATCAGTTGACCGGTGTGGTTGAGCTCCTGCCGCAAGTCCTGGATACGCACGAAGGTGAAGAAGCTGATCAGCAGCAGGGTCAGCAGCAGCGCGGGGCCCAGGCTGATGATCTGGGTGCGTGTGTGGATATCCCAACTCAGGCGCTTGGTCATGGGGTGGATTCTCCTTCGGCCAGGGCCAGGGCGGCGGCGTTCGGATCGATGGGTTCCAGGCCCAGGGCGCGGGCTACCTGCTGGTTGCCGCTGACCCCGTAGTGTTTGGGGTAGAGGCTGCGGGGCCAGTGTGTCGGCGGCTGGTCGAGCAAGTCGTCGAGCACCGCCAGCCAGTCGTCCTGATCGCTGTAGGTGCTGGCAAGGGCGCCAGCGCGAACGAAGCCGGCGTTGGGGCCAATCAGCGCCATCTGTCGGCCATAGCTGCTGAGCAGGACGTTCTTGGCGGTCTTGGAGTTGTACAGGTCGGGGTCGTCGATTCCCAACAGGACGTCGCTGCTGCCCAGCAGGTGCTGCAGCGGGCGACTGTCACGCAGGTCGGCCCAGTCCTGGGCGACGATCTCCAGGCCCAGGCCACGCGCAGCCTGGCGCAATTCGTCGATCAGAAAGCGGCTGCCGGGGCCGTACAGTACGCCAATGCGTCGCGCTTGCGGCAGCAGGTAGCGGGTCAGGCGCAGTTGCCGTGGTAGCGGCGGGTCGCTCCACAGCAGGCTCAGGTAGGAGGGGCGCGACTTTCCCAGGCGCTGCTCGGCCTGAACGCGACTGACCCGCATGGCCAGCGCCGCGGGACCTGCGGTTTCGCCCATGCGCCAGTCGAGTGCGGCGTTGTCCAGCAGGATCAGTCGGGTGTCGGGTTTGAGCAGCGCAGGGCGGGGCAGTTGCGCCACGGTCTGGAAGCGCACATGGTCGTGAGGGCGACGGGCCTCCAGTGCGGCAACGAAACTGCGCACACCGGGCTGGTCTTCGGCACCCACCAGCAGAATTTCGCTGGCCGAAAGCGCGCCCATCGGCCACAGGCACAGCAGCAGCAGGCGCAACAGGCGCAACATCAGAACTCCAGCTCCGCGCTGAAACTCAGGCGGTGGCGGCTGTCGTAGCGGTTCTGCTCGACGGTGGTGGGCTGGTCATCCAGGCGTTGCTGCCACAGCGCCGCCAGCTCCAGCGAGCTGCCATACACCCGCAGGCGCTTGGCCACGCGCAGGTCGACACGCTCGTAGCGATACTGGTTGAGGGCGTCGTCGCCATAATAGAAGAGGGCACTCGACCATCCCTGGCCCCAGTCGCGCATCCACCCGGCCGAGCCACTGTTGCGAGCGCTGAGGCGGCGGTCGTCGGGGTTGCTGGCCCAGGCGTCGACGTAAGCATAGGTCAGGCGCAGGCGGTCGCGCATGCCCAGGCGCCAGTCCAGTTGCGTCTCGGTGCCGCTGAAGCGGGCCTTGTTGGCGTTGCTGGCGATGTACTGGTTGTTTTTCAGTGGCTCGCTGATCATCCCGGTGATTTCGTCGTAGAACAGCTTGACGTCCAGGCTCAGGTCGAGGTCGGCGAAGTAGCCGTTGTAGCCCAACTCGCGTGAACGCATGCGCTCCTGGTCGAGGTTGCCCGGGCCACGGGTCTTGACGAAGTATTCACCATTGTGCAAACCCAGCACGTTGGGCGTGAGGTTCTTGACCGTGTAGCTCCAGTTGACGTTGTTCTCGAACATGTCAGGCGAACGTACGGCCTCGGAGTACACCGCGCGCAGGCCGTGGCGCGGGGTGATCAGGTAGTTGACCGCCACGCGCGGGGTGAACGAGCTGCCGGACAGCTCGCTGTCCTCGAACATGGCCCCACCCTGGAGGATCCAGTGTTCGTCGGCGCGCCATTCGAGCTGCCCGAACAGGCGCCAGGTGCGGTCGTCGAGGCTGCCGTTGAAGTAGGTCTGCGAGTCGGCGCGGTCATAGCGGTAGTTGAAGCCGCTGAGCAGGCGCAGGGTGTCGGTGAGGCTGAGGGTATCCTGGATTTCAAGGTCGTAGCGGGTTTCGCGGGTGCTCTGGTCGACATCACCGCAGACCTCACGGTTACCGCCGCTGTCCCATTGACTCTTGATCTGGTTGCGCAAGCCCTGCAGCACTGGGTCGCTGTTGTTGGGCGGATTGTTGGCGTTGCGCGCGACCTGTTCGGCGTAGTCCGGGTTGAGCTGCCACAGCCGGGTCAGCTCGGGGCTGAAGGCCAGCGTCGCATCGCAGGCACGCCATACTTGCTGGCGGTCGAACTGTTGCGCCGAGCCCTGTACGTACAGGCTGTGTTCGGGGCTGAAATCGATGTTCCAGCGCACTGAGCCTGCGTAATCCTTGGCGTTGAGGTCGGCGTTGTCGCCGCGCCCGGTGACGAAGGGGAACACCGGGGTATAGGTGTAGGGGCGTTGGTTGCTGCCTTCCTTGGCCGCCAGTTGCCATTCGAGGGTCTGGTCGGGCGCCAGGGTGTGGCTGGCGCTCAGGTTGAAGCGCGTCAGCCGACGGCTGTCGCGGTAGTCCTGGCCGTATTGGTTCTTGTCGAAGCCATCGTCCTGCATGCCGGACATCGACAGGCGCAGATCGCCGCCTTCCCAGCCGAGGCCCTGGCTGGCGTAGAAATCATTGATGCCATCCTGGCCCTGGGTGATCTTCAGTCGCGTGCCGTGGCTGTCGGCGGGGCTGCGGGTGAGGATGTTGACCACGGCCATCAGGGCGTTGGCACCATAGCTGACGGTATTGGGGCCGCGGAACACTTCGATGCGTTCGATATCCTCGATCGCCAGCGGGATATCGCTCCAGTCCACGGTGGCGAGGCCTGCTCGATACACCGAACGGCCGTCGATCAGCACCTGCATGCGCCGGGCGTCGTTGACGTTACTGCCGTGGTAGTTGACGGTCGGCTGGTTACCGGCGCCGTAGCCGATCATCATGCCGGGCACTAGGCGCAGCAGCTCGGGGATGTCTCGTGCACCGCTGGCGCGGATCAGTTCGCTGTCGAGCACGGTCATGCTGCCGGGCACTGCCGCCGGGGATTGTTTCAGGCGTGTGGCGGTCAGAACCTGCGGCAGGTTCTGGTTGTCGATGAACAGGTCATCGGCCATGGCCGAACCACCGAGCAGGACGGTCAGCAAGAGCAGGCGAGGGGCAGGAGGCGTGCCTGGGAACACGTGACGGCCTTGTTTGCGGGATAAACCAGGCATGGTAACCGACCGTGGGGGTTTTTCCAGTGATCTGCGCTGGATTTGCCGCCCTCTTCTCGGATGAATCCCCTCTTGCGGGGCATACGTTCGTGCGCCATGCCGGCGGGTTTACCCGTGAAGAGGCCGGTGCTGACACTGGTTCTGTCGCAGACGAGCCGTATAATGCCCCCGTCGCCACTCAACTTAATGGCTTTAACGGATTGAATATGACTGAACAGCAACCTGTTGCAGTTCTGGGAGGCGGGAGCTTCGGCACCGCCGTGGCGAACCTGCTGGCGGAAAACGGCAATCCAGTACGTCAATGGATGCGCGATCCCGAGCAGGCCGAGGCCATGCGCACCAACCGCGAGAATCCTCGCTATCTCAAAGGCATTCGCCTGCATGACGCTGTCGAACCGGTCAATGACCTGCTGGCGACCCTGCAATCGAGCGACCTGGTCTTCGTTGCGCTACCGTCTAGCGCCTTGCGCAGCGTACTGGCGCCGCATGCCGAGTTGCTGCGCGGCAAGTGCCTGGTCAGCCTGACCAAGGGTATCGAGGCGCAGACATTCAAACTGATGAGCCAGATTCTCGAAGAGATCGCCCCCCAGGCGCGTATCGGCGTACTGTCCGGGCCGAACCTGGCCCGTGAGATCGCCGAGCATGCGTTGACCGCTACTGTGGTTGCCAGTGAGGACGAGGCGCTGTGCCAGCGCGTGCAGGATGTCTTGCACGGGCGTACCTTCCGCGTCTATGCCAGCGCCGACCGATTCGGTGTGGAGCTTGGGGGCGCGCTGAAGAACGTCTACGCGATCATCGCCGGCATGGCCGTGGCGCTGGAGATGGGCGAGAACACCAAGAGCATGCTGATCACCCGGGCGCTGGCCGAGATGACCCGTTTCGCCGTGAGCCAGGGCGCCAACCCCATGACCTTCCTGGGTCTGGCAGGGGTGGGCGACCTGATCGTCACCTGCTCCTCGCCCAAGAGCCGCAACTACCAGGTCGGGCACGCCCTGGGGCAGGGGTTGAGCCTGGAAGAGGCGGTCAGCCGCCTGGGCGAAGTGGCCGAAGGGGTGAACACCTTGAAAGTACTCAAGGCCAAGGCCCAGGAAGTGCAGGTCTACATGCCGTTGGTGGCCGGGCTGCACGCGATCCTGTTCGAAGGGCGAACCCTGGCCCAGGTGATCGAGCACCTGATGAGGGCCGAGCCCAAGACCGACGTCGATTTCATTTCCACCAGCGGTTTCAACTGAGCCGTAAGCGGCCTCTAATCAGAGCAAGGAGCGACACATGAACGATACGCCCGAGCGCGCCCAGCGCGAGTCGATCATCCTGCGGGTGCTGTGGATGCTGGTGTTCCTGGTGGTCTGGCAACTGGCCGAGCTGCTGCTTGGCGGGCTGGTGCTGGTGCAGCTGATCTACCGCCTGGTGTATGGCGCGCCGAGTGCCAGCCTGATGAGCTTCGGCGACAGCCTCAGCCAGTACCTGGCGCAGATCGGCCGCTTCGGCACCTTCCACACCGACCAGAAGCCCTGGCCGTTTGCCGACTGGCCGACGCCCCGCGCGCCTGAGGGCGAAGCGCCCCACACAGTGGCTGCGGCGCCGCACCCGGTGCGTGACGAGGAGCCGAAACTGTGAAGCTGTGGATTCTGCGCCACGGCGAAGCGGAGCCGCGGGCCAATACCGATGCCGAGCGTCGTCTCACGGCCCATGGTCGCGAGCAAGTGCTGCACAGTGCTGCACATCTGCTGGGCCAGCCGCTGCAGGCGATCATCGCCAGCCCCTATGTGCGCGCCCAGCAGACCGCCGCCCTGGTGCACGACACCCTTGGCTTTGCCGAACCGGTGCGCACCGTGCCGTGGTTGACCCCGGAGAGCAATGTTCGGCAGGTGATCGGCGAAATCGAGCGGCTGGCGCTGGAACATGTATTGCTGGTCAGCCATCAGCCATTGGTGGGCGCGCTGGTGGGGATGCTGGAGCATGGGCATTTGCAGCAGCCGGCACGGATGAGCACTGCGGACCTGGCAGAACTCGAGGGGGAGTTGTCACCTTTCGGTGTGATGACATTGCTGAGCCCGAGATTCAACCCCTGAGTTCATCTGCAGCTCCTGCGCTTGCGTGGTGGGAGGCCGATCGCGATGATGCGTTCGGCCATCTTCGTATGCAGCATGGACCTGGTGAGCCTCAGCGATTGAATATTCCCCAGCCCACAGCCGTATCTCCACCGAAATTCGTTGCACGCAAGGAAACCCTGTTGCCGTTGGCAACGTCTATCGCATAGCGTCTGCCTGTTCCCGCCGAGTCCGCACTCCACGCCCGATCACCGATGCCTGGGTTGTTGTTGTAGCTAGCGCGCATTGCATCCCATTCTCCAAGCGTAGGTAATGCTCCGCCTCTCTCTGTGGCCAGATCTCGGCACCAATACCACACATTGACTGAGCCCATGCCTTCAATCCGTCTGACATTGGATACGGTCACCGGATAGCTGGCACTGGCACCAGCGGTATCGGTCACGATCACATTGGCCGTCCCGCTGCCATAAGACACCGCTCGCCCAGTGGAAGGGTTGACCTCGATCACGTTGCCGTTGCTCGTCGAGTAGGTGTAGGGCGGTTGGCCGCCGCTGGCGGTGCGCTGCACGAAAGCGTTGGCGGGGGGGTGGGTCACCGGGTTGCTGTTGCGGTGGATCACGCCATTGAGTGTTGCCGGTGAGGTATCGATGGTCAGGGGCGGCGTCAGTGCGTTGATCCGCAGGTTCACGACAGGCGAGGGGACCGCAGCCCCTCCCGAGCCTCGGGTGACCAGGTACTGCACGGTTACCGTTCTGCCAGCATTGGCGTCTACCTGAGTCTTGGGAACAGAAAACGTGAGCCGACTTACGCTGCCGACAGTCTGTGGGGAGCCAGCGATTCCCGCAAAAGTCACCGACACCACATCACCGATGGCCATACCGCCGTAGACCTCGACCAGGACGGGCAGGCCGGTGGACGGGACATCTCCAGGTGGTAGTACATCGCCTGGTGCCAGGGGAATCACCGGTTTTGCAAGGACCAGCTCCTGGACCCTGTGTACAGTCCATACATCGGATTCAGGATTGTCTGCGTAGCGCCCTCGGACTTTGAAATCGTAGGTTTTCACGCTCAAGTTTGTCCGAGTGCTCGTCCAGCTGCCGTTCGCTGCGACAGGCTCGGTACTTATCACGCTGGCGCCATCAAGTACCTCGACCTGCTGGTTGGCTGATGCCTGACCGCTCAACACCAGGCTTGGCGAGGTTGTCGAACTGCCGTTTGGCACCTCTGTTCCCTTGTCGTCTTTTACGGAAACGATAGTGGGCCTGACCACAATGATCTTCTCGAGCGTGTAGAGCGCGTTTGGGAATACTCGGGCCTGCCCCTCGTTACTGGTGGCGTCGAATGCTACCGAAACTGTCGCCGTGAGGCTGGAGCCGCTGCTGAGCTTCTCCAGCTCGGTGCGCGGCAAGACCAGGTCCAGCCCTGCTGTTACCTGTTCAGGGACGACCTCTTCGCCTCGGGCCAGGTAGACCGTATGGGCCGAGCCATTTTCGAGGGTCCCGTCCACACGGATCCACACCCGTTGACCCACCGCTATCAATGGCCATGGTTCAACCTTGACCTGTGCATTGCCGGTGAAGTTGTTGAGATCGAGTACCCTGGTGGTCGCGTTGGCCTGGGGAATCACAGGGGCAGGCAAATCGCTTTGCGCCAGGGTTCCCACCGCCAGCAGCATTGGCAAGGATAATCTTGCAGCCTGGCCACTGCGTGCTACTGCGTAGCGGAGGGTGACCGTCTTGCCCTGGCTGGCAGCCACCACGCTGACAGGCGCCTGGAAATCGACATAACCAAAGAGGCTTCCGGGTTGTTGGTCGCTCTGCCAACTGTCCGTAGCAGTGCTCCCGGACCAGTCTGCCGCCAGAGTGTCGCTGGGCAGCATGGCCGGATACTGTGCTCTTACGGTAGCGCCGTTGAGCGCGTCGATGGGGTCGAGCCTGTCGTCCGTTGCCTGCAGTACGGAAGGTGCGGGGTAATCTGTCTCAGCCCTGCGTGTGACCTTGAAAGTCAAAGGCTTCGAGACCAGGCCTTGTGCATGCAGTTGCTGCTCGTCCTCAGCGGTTGACATCGTCGACTCCTCAGGTTTCCAGGGGTTCATGGCGCAGTGTGAACGAGGCAGGAAACGAGTGAAACTGACAGAAATACCAGGTATCGCGCTGGCTCAGCGGGGTGTTGCGTCGCCTTGACCTGATTGCCCTCGCCGATGACCTTTCCGAACGTTGCCGCCAACCGGCAGGTTGCTGACAATGGGCTATCACTCTCCAGTCGGACCAGGCGGTCATGTCGCAGCAGATCTTCTTCGCCCATGCCAACGGTTTTCCTTCGGCCACCTACGGCAAGCTGTTCGCGGCCCTGGCCCCGGACTACCAGGTCTGCCACCTGGAGCAGCACGCCCACGACCCGCGCTTTCCGGTGGATGACAACTGGCAGAACCTGGTCGACGAGCTGCTGCATCATCTGGCGCAGCAGCCAGCCCCGGTCTGGGGTGTCGGTCATTCCCTCGGTGGTGTGCTGCACCTGCATGCCGCCCTGCGCCGACCCGAGCTCTACCGCGGTGTGGTGATGCTCGACTCGCCCGTGCTCACCCGTGCCGACCAATGGCTGATCCGCACTGCCAAACGCTTCGGTTTCATCGACCGCATCACGCCGGCCGGGCGAACCGAAGGACGGCGCGAGGCGTTTCCTGATCGCGACAGCGCGCGCAGTTACTTCGCCAGCAAGGCGCTGTTCCGCCAGTTCGATCCCGATTGCCTCGAAGCCTATCTCGAGCACGGTTTGCAAACAGTGGATGAGGGTGTGCGTTTGCGCTTCGATCCCAGCACCGAAATGCGCATCTACCGCAGCATTCCCCATGTCAGTCCGGCCCCTGCGCGCCAGTTGCAAGTACCGCTGGCCATGGTGCGTGGCGATCGCAGCCGGGTGATCCGCAAGTACCACGCCCTGGCGGTGCGGGCGATGCCACGGGGGGAATATCACAGCGTCCCGGGCGGGCATATGTTTCCGCTGGAGCGGCCCACCGATACTGCCAGTCTGATCAAGGGCCTGTTTGATCGCTGGAGCCAGGCATGAGCGCGCAGGTCGAGGAGATTCGTCTGAGTCTGGGCCATATCGAACTGGCCGCACACCTGTTCGGTCCTGCCGACGGCCTGCCGGTGATCGCTCTGCACGGCTGGCTCGACAATGCCAACAGCTTCGCCCACCTGGCCCCGCGCCTGAAAGGCCTGCGCATTGTCGCGCTCGACCTGGCCGGGCATGGCTACTCACAGCATCGTCCGGCCGGGGCGAGCTACAACCTGGCCGATTATGCCCATGATGTGCTGCGGGTTGCCGAGCAACTGGGCTGGGAGCGCTTTGGCCTGCTCGGGCATTCGCTGGGGGCGATCATCTCGGTGCAGTTGGCTGGCGCACTGCCCGAACGGATCAGCCATCTGGCGTTGATCGATGGCGTCATCCCGCCCACGGTCGCCGAGCAGGATGCCGCCGAGCGCCTGGGCATGGCGCTGCAGGCTCAGTTGCGCCTGGAGGGCAAGCGCAAGTCGGTGTACCCGACCCTGGAGGCGGGCGTGCAGGCGCGAATGAAAGGCATGGTTGCGGTCAGTCGCGAAGCTGCCGAACTGCTGGCCCAGCGTGGGCTCATGCCAGTGCCGGGTGGTTACAGCTGGCGCAGCGACAGCCGTCTGACCTTGCCGTCGCCGGTGCGCCTGAACGAAGCCCAGGCCATGGCGTTCGTACGGCGGGCGAGCTGCCCGGCCTGCCTGGTCGTCGCGGGGGACGGCATGTTGGCGCGCCACACAAGCCTGCTGGAGCAGCTACCCTTCGAGCAGGTGACCTTGCCCGGTGGCCACCACCTGCACTTGAATGACGAGCAGGGCGCGGCCCTTGTCGCAGACTGTTTCAATCGCTTCTTTGGCTTTGCTTGACTTGCACCGGACAAGTGTCGAGGCTTGGCGGGTTGAACAGGGAGACAACCATACATGCCAGACATTCACGATCTTCGCCACGGCGCCCGGCGCCGCAAGGATGGCCGATGAGCGCGCCGTTTTTCCTCCGCAGCGCCATCGCCGCCTGCTTCACACTTGCCAGCCCGCTGTTGTGGGCCGGCAGCCTGCCGGTGCCGGCTGACGCCAAGGTGGTCGACCAGCGCCCTGCCGTTGAGCAGGAACGGGTCTACCCGATGGGACCGGTGCGCAAGATCAGCGGCCGCCTGCGGGTCGAGGGCAAGGTCGAGAGCCGTGGCCAGGTCAGTTCGGTCACCTATGAACTGCCGGTGGAGCGCACTGCCCGCGAGGCCTTTACCAGCGCCCGTGAAGAGCTGCAGCGCGACGGTGGTTATCCACTGTTCTGGTGCCAGGGCCGTGACTGCGGCGAGGCCAGCATCTGGGCCAACGATGTGTTCAACAACGCCCGCCTCAATGGCGGCGACGAGCAGCAGGCCTTCATTCTTTTGCGCCGCTCGGCCGAAGAGGCCGACACGCTGGTCGCCCTGTACAGCGTCACCCGCGGCAACCGCCGCGCCTACCTGCATGTCGAAGAGTTCGTCGCTGACAGCCCGCTGGGCGAAGTACTGCCGACGGCCGCCACGGTGCTGCGCGAGATGCGCGATACCGGCAAGCTCGACTACCCTGACCTGAGCGCGCCACAGCCTGCCTGGGTTTCGCTGTTGGCCCGCAGCCTGAACCTGGACAGCACCCTGCGCGCCAGCCTCAGCGGCCAGGCGGCGGAAGCCTGGCGCGAGCAACTGGTCAAGGCCGGTGTACGCAGTGCCCGTCTCGAAGTGGGTACGGCGCCTACCGATGGTCTGCATCTGGAACTGATTCGTTGAACGAGGGCCATCATGGCCAACAATGACCGTCTGCTGATCCAGATTCTGTTGCTGGCGCTGTTGGGCGCCGCCCTGTGGGTCATGGCGCCGTTCATCTCGGCGTTACTCTGGGGGGCGATCCTGGCCTTTGCCAGCTGGCCGCTGATGCGCTTGCTGACGCGTTGGCTGGGCGGGCGCGAAACCCTCGCGGCCAGCATCCTCACGACGGTGTGGATCCTGGTGGTCGCGCTGCCGCTGGTGTGGCTGGGCTTCAATCTGGCCGACCATGTGCGCGACGCCACCAACTTCGTGCGTGACGTACAGGTGGAGGGTTTGCCGGATGCGCCGGACTGGGTGCGTGGCATTCCCTTCATCGGCGAGCGCCTGGTCAACTGGTGGGAGTCCCTCGACCAGCAGGGCGCGGCCTTGATCGCGTCGGCCAAACCGTACTTCGGCCAGGTTGGCAATTGGTTCCTGGCGCGTAGCGCGCAGATCGGCAGCGGCGTGCTGGAACTCACGCTCAGTATCGTCTTCGTGTTCTTCTTCTACCGCGACGGTCCACGCCTGGCCGCGTTCGTGCAGCGCTTGCTGCAGCGCCTGGTCGGCGAGCGTGCCGAGTACTACATCGACCTGGTGGCCGGCACCGTGCAGCGGGTGGTCAACGGCGTAATCGGTACCGCCGCGGCGCAAGGGCTGCTGGCTCTGATCGGCTTCCTCATCGCCGGCGTGCCCGGGGCGATCGTGCTGGGCCTTGTGACCTTCATGCTCAGCCTGATCCCGATGGGCCCGCCACTGGCCTGGATTCCGGCCACCGGCTGGCTGGTGTGGAAGGGCGAGTACGGGATGGCGGTGTTCCTCGGGATATGGGGCACCTTCATCATCAGTGGCGTGGACAACGTGCTCAAACCGTACCTGATCAGCCGCGGTGGGAACCTGCCGCTGGTGATCGTGCTGCTCGGCGTGTTTGGCGGGTTGATCGCGTTTGGCTTCATCGGCTTGTTCATCGGACCGACCTTGCTGGCCGTCGGTTACAGCCTGTTGCTGGACTGGAGCCGGCATTCGGGGCAGGTCAAACCGTAAGCTGTTGCGGTCTCTTCGCGGGCAAGTCCGGGGCGCCGCGAAAAGGCCGCGACAGGCAGTCCGAAACCTGATCTTTACGCATTCTTTATGCCCTGACCCGCCCCCCGATCTCGTCTCTTTACGCCCCTCCCTCCGACAATTCCTCCAAAGCGGCCGACGCCGCAAGACGGGGAGATTCACAGATGAACATGCTCGACGGAGTGTCACTGCTGCTGGCAGTGGCGTTGTCCATTTACCTGCTGGTGGCGCTGCTGCGCGCCGATCGCAGCTAGGGAGCGGCCATGCACAGCTACGACTTCGCATTGCTGCTGGCGTTCCTGGCCCTGGTGCTGCTGCCAGCACCCTGGCTTGGGCGGTTCTACTACAAGGTCATGGAGGGCCAGCGTACCTGGCTGTCGCCGATCCTCGGCCCGGTAGAGCAGGGTTGTTACCGGTTGTCCGGGGTACGCGCCGAACAGGAGCAGAACTGGAAGCAATACACCCTGGCGCTGCTGGCCTTCAACCTGATGGGCTTCCTGGTGCTGTTCGCCGTGCTCCTGCTGCAGGGTTCGTTGCCGCTCAACCCGCAGCATCTGCCGGGCCAGGAATGGTCGCTGGCATTCAACACCGCCGTCAGCTTCATGACCAACACCAACTGGCAGGCCTACAGCGGTGAGGCTTCGCTCAGCTACCTGAGCCAGATGATCGGCCTGACCGTGCAGAACTTCGTCAGCGCTGCCACCGGCCTTGCCGTGCTGGTCGCCCTGTGCCGTGGTATCGGCCGGCGCTCGACCCACAACCTTGGCAACTTCTGGGTCGACATGACCCGTGCCACCCTCTACGGTCTGCTGCCACTGTGCATCGTACTGGCGTTGCTGCTGGTGTGGCAGGGTGTGCCACAGACCTTCGCCGACTACGCCCACGCCGTCACCCTGCAAGGTGCCGACCAGAGCATCCCGCTGGGCCCTGCTGCCAGCCAGATCGCGATCAAGCAACTGGGCACCAACGGCGGCGGCTTCTTCGGCGTCAACTCGGCGCATCCGTTTGAGAACCCCACGGCCTGGAGCAATCTGTTCGAGGTGGCTTCGATCATTCTGATTCCGGTGGCGCTGGTGTTCACTTTCGGCCACTACGTCAAGGACCTGCGCCAGAGCCGCGCGATCCTGGCCTGCATGTTGGGCCTGTTCCTGATCGGCGGTGCGGTCGGCCTGTGGGCCGAATACCAGCCCAACCCGGCCCTGGACAGCGCTCAGGTGCAGCAGGGCGCGCCGATGGAAGGCAAGGAAAGCCGCTTTGGCACCACCGCTAGCGTGCTGTGGACCGTGACGACGACCTCCGCCTCCAACGGTTCGGTCAACGCCATGCACGACAGCCTCAATCCGCTGACCAGCATGGTGGCGATGGTCAACATGATGGTTGGCGAGGTGATCTTCGGCGGCGTCGGCTCGGGCCTCTACGGCATGCTGCTGTTCGTGCTGATCGCGGTGTTCCTGGCCGGGTTGATGATCGGTCGCACACCCGAATACCTGGGCAAGAAGTTGCAGGCCCGTGAAGTGCAATTGTTGGTGGCGACGCTGCTGGTGATGCCGGTTGGCGTGCTGGTGCTCGGCGCCATCGCCGCCAGCCTGCCGGGGCCGGCAGGTGCGGTGAGCAATCCGGGGCCGCATGGTTTCAGCCAGTTGCTGTATGCCTACACCTCCGGCACCGCCAACAACGGTTCGGCCTTCGGCGGCTTCGGTGCCAACACCGTGTTCCACAACCTGATGATCGGCCTGGCCATGCTGATCGGGCGCTTCGGCTACATCCTGCCGGTGCTGGCCCTTGCAGGCAGCCTGGCTGCCAAGAAAAGCGCGCCGCAGGGCCAGAACAGCTTCCCCACCCATGGCCCGCTGTTCGCCGGCCTGCTGTTGGTGACCATCCTGCTGGTCGGTGGGCTGACCTTCCTGCCGACCCTGGCCCTGGGGCCGATTGCCGAACAGTTGAGCCTGGGTTTCTGAGGATCCGAACATGAACATGCCCATTTCTGAAGTGAAAGCTACCCGCGCCGCCGACCAGACCCGCTTCGCCGCGCTCTGGCGCCCGGCCCTGGTACAGGCCTTCGTCAAGCTCGATCCGCGCCAGCTCAAGCGCTCGCCCGTGATGCTGGTGGTCGCCCTGACGGCGGTGCTGACCACGGTCCTGTGCCTGGTGCCTGGTAGCGGTGTGAGCACTGGCGTTGCGGTACAGATCGCCCTGTGGCTGTGGTTCACCGTGCTCTTCGCCAACTTTGCCGAAGCCTTGGCGGAAGGCCGCGGCAAGGCCCGTGCCGACAGCCTCAAGGCCGGCAGCCAGGGCCTGATGGCCCAGCGCCGTCTGGCCAATGGCAGCTTCGAAACCGTCGCTGCCACCGCATTGCGCAAGGACGATGTGGTGCGGGTGGTGGCCGGTGAGCTGATCCCGGGTGATGGCGAGGTGCTCGAAGGCATCGCCGCCGTCAACGAGGCGGCGATCACCGGCGAGTCTGCGCCGGTGATCCGCGAGTCCGGTGGCGACCGTTCGGCCGTGACCGGCAATACCCGGCTGGTTTCCGACTGGCTGCTGATCCGCATCACCAGCAACCCTGGTGAGTCGACCCTGGACCGCATGATCGCCCTGGTCGAAGGCGCCAAGCGCCAGAAGACCCCCAATGAGATTGCCCTGGATATCCTGCTGATCGGCCTGACCCTGATTTTCCTGATCGTAGTGGTGACCTTGCAGCCGTTCGCCCATTTCGTGGGTGGCAGCCTGCCACTGATCTTCCTCGCCGCGCTGCTGGTGACGCTGATTCCGACGACCATTGGTGGCCTGCTGTCGGCCATCGGTATCGCGGGTATGGATCGCCTGGTGCGCCTTAACGTCATCGCCCGCTCCGGACGTGCGGTGGAGGCTGCGGGCGACGTGCACACGTTGATGCTCGACAAGACCGGCACCATCACCTTCGGTAACCGCCGCTGCAGCGCCCTGCACGCAGCGCCCGGTGTTACCGCCAAGGAGCTGGGGGAGGGAGCCTTGCTTGCCTCGCTGGCCGACGATACGGCCGAGGGCAAGTCCATCGTCGACTACCTGCGCCAGTTGCACGATTTCGACGAACCGGCTGCCGCGCAGTACAGCGCCATCGCTTTCAGCGCCGAGACGCGTCTTTCGGGTATCGACTTCGGGCAGCGCCACTACCGCAAGGGTGCCGTGGACGCGGTGCTGGCGTTCGTCGGCCTGCAACGCCTGGAAATGCCGGCTTCGTTGGCCCGTGAAGTCGAGCGCATCGCCCAGAGTGGTGGCACACCCTTGCTGGTATGCGTCGACCGCCACCTGCTGGGGGTGATCCACCTCAAGGACGTGGTCAAGCCCGGCATCCGTGAGCGTTTCGCCGAGTTGCGCAAGCTGGGTATCCGCACCGTGATGGTGACCGGTGACAACCCACTGACCGCCGCAGCCATCGCCGCCGAGGCCGGTGTCGATGACGTGCTTGCCGAGGCCACCCCCGAGAAGAAGCTGGCGCGCATTCGCCAGGAGCAGAATGACGGCCGCCTGGTCGCCATGTGCGGCGACGGTGCCAACGATGCTCCGGCCCTGGCCCAGGCGGATGTCGGCATGGCCATGAACGACGGTACCCAGGCGGCGCGCGAGGCGGCCAACATGGTCGACCTGGACAGCGATCCGACCAAGCTGCTGGATGTGGTCCAGGTCGGCAAGGAACTGCTGGTGACCCGTGGTGCACTGACAACGTTCTCCATCGCCAACGACGTGGCCAAGTACTTCGCCATCCTGCCGGCCCTGTTCGCCTCGATCTACCCGCAACTGGGTGTGCTCAACCTGATGCGCCTGACCAGCCCGCAAAGCGCGATCCTTTCGGCGATCGTCTTCAACGCGCTGATCATCATCGTGCTGATCCCCCTGGCCTTGCGCGGCGTGCGCGTGCAGGCGGCAAGTGCCGCGCACCTGCTGCGACGCAACCTGCTGATCTACGGCGTGGGTGGCATCCTGGTGCCGTTCGCCGGGATCAAGCTGATCGACATGCTGCTCACTGCCCTGCACCTGGTCTGAAGGAGAGACTAACATGAGCACCTACGTACGCCCGGCCGTGAGCCTGGTCCTGCTGATGACCCTGGTCACCGGCGCGCTGTACCCGCTGGCGGTGACCGGTATCGCCCAGGTCGCCTTCCCCGATCAGGCCAATGGCAGCCTGGTGCGCGATGAGCAGGGGCAGGTGCGCGGCTCGGCGTTGATCGCCCAGGAGTTCAAGGGCGACGGCTGGTTCCAGTCGCGTCCTTCGGCCGGCGCCTTCGCTACCGTCTCCAGCAGCGCGAGTAACCTGGCGCCAAGCAACCCGGCGCTGGCCGAGCGGGTCAAGACCGATGCGAGCGCGCTCTACCAGCCTGAGCTGGGGCCGGTGCCGCAGGCCCTGCTGACCACCTCCGGCAGCGGGCTCGACCCGCAGTTGCCGCCGGAGGCGATTGCCTACCAGCTGCCGCGTGTGGCGGCGGCCCGGCAGATCCCTATCGAGCGCTTGCAAGCGCTGGTGGATGAGGCCACTCTGCGGCCATTGGTCGGCCCGCCCGTGGTCAATGTGCTGGCCTTGAACCAGGCGCTGGAGCGGTTGGCGCCTGTGACTGATCGCTGACATCCAGACCATGTCGCGGCCATCGCGGGGCAAGCCCGCTCCTACAGGTTCACCGGTGTTCACGAGAACGGCGCAGTACCTGTGGGAGCGGGCTTGTCCCGCGATGGCCTGCGAAGCAGGCCCCGGCCCCTTACCAAAGGATCAAGCATGAGTGATTCCGCCCGCGCCGATGCGCTGTTGGCGAGCCTGCCCCGCAACGGTCGCGGCAGGCTTAAAGTATTTCTGGGCGCCGCTCCCGGCGTGGGCAAGACCTTCGCCATGCTCCAGGCCGCCCATGCCCAGCAGCGCCAGGGGGTGAAGGTGCTGGCGGCGGTGGTGGAGACCCATGGTCGTGCTGAAACCGAGGCGCTGCTCGGTGGCTTGGCGCAGCAGCCTCTGCTGCGCAGCGAGTACCGTGGCGTCACCCTCGAAGAAATGGATCTCGACGGCCTGCTCAAGGCTGCACCGCCCCTGGCGCTGGTCGACGAGCTGGCGCATACCAACGCCCCAGGTAGCCGCCACGCCAAGCGCTGGCAGGATGTTCAGGAACTGCTCGCTGCCGGTATCGATGTGTATACCACGGTCAATGTCCAGCACCTGGAAAGCCTCAACGACAAGGTCCGCGACATCACCGGCGTGCAGGTGCGCGAAACCCTGCCCGACTGGGTGCTGCAGGAAGCCTTCGAGCTGGTGCTGATCGACCTGCCGCCCCGTGAACTGCTCGAGCGCTTGCGCGAAGGCAAGGTCTACGTGCCTGAGCAGGCACGGGCGGCGATCGATGCGTTCTTCTCCCAGACCAACCTCACTGCCTTGCGCGAGCTGGCCATGCAGACCGCCGCGGCCCAGGTCGATGCCGACCTTGCCCATGGCTACCGCCAGCGCGGCGAGCAGGCGCCGACCTTGCGAGGGCGCCTGCTGGTCGGGGTCGATGGCGATGAGCAGGCCGAGCGCCTGGTGCGCCATGCCAGCCGCGTCGCCCAGCGTCGGCATCTGCCGTGGAGCCTGGTGCATGTCGACAACGGCAGGCTGCGTGACGAGGGCGCGCGTCAGCGCCTGCAGGCTGCGCAGCAGTTGGCCGAGCGCCTGGGTGGCGAAGTCGTGGTACTCAGGGCCGGGGAGGTGGCGCGCACGCTCATACAGCATGCGCTGGAACGGCGGGCGAGCCTGGTGCTGGTCGGCCAGTCTCGCGATCGCCTGCGCCGTCGCCTGTTCGGTGCGGGCGTCGCCGCACGCTTGCTGCGCGACAGCCGGGGGTTGGAGATCAACGTGCTCGACCGCGACGCTCAACCCGCAGCGACACGGGCGGTGGTCAAGCGCGCCTGGGTCTGGCGCCACTATTGGCTGGCGCTGCTGGCGACCGTACTGGCGGCGGGGCTGGCCTGGGCCGTGTCCAGCGTGCTGGCATTGCCTAACATTTCGCTGGTGTTCCTCGCGGCGGTGCTGCTGGTCGCGGTGCGCAGCAGCCTGGGGCCTGCGCTGGCCTGTGCGGCGCTGTCGTTCCTGACCTATGACTTCCTGTTCATCCCGCCGAACTTCTCGTTCAGCATCCAGCGTGAAGAGGATGTGCTGACCCTGGTGTTCTTCCTGCTCATGGCCGCCCTGACCGGCAACCTCGCCGCTCGCCAGCGCCGTCAGTTGCAGGCGCTGCGCGAAACCCAGGGCGAGACCCGGCAACTGCTCGATCTGTCGCGCCGCCTGACCGTGGCCACGGATCGCCAGGCGGTGTTCAGTGCCGCTGGCCAGCACCTGGACGATTGGCAGGATATCCAGATCTGCCTGCTCGAACGCGATACCGAGGGTTTGTTGCAGGTCGCCAGCGGCGGGCCGCAGGCTTTTACCGACAACGAGCGCGCCGCTGCCGAATGGGCCTGGCAACATGGCCAGGCGGCAGGGCATGGCAGCGATACCTTGCCCCATGGTCGCTGGTGGTGGTGGCCGCTGGCGGTCGACGAGTCTCCCATGGCCTTGCTGGGTGTGCAGCCCGCCGCGGGCGAGCCCTTGAGCGCTCAGCGTCGACGCCTGCTGACGGCGCTGGCCGAGCCGCTGGCCCAGGCCCTGGCCCGCGCACGCCTGGCCGAGCAGCTCGAAGCTGCGCGCCTGCATGGCGAAACCGAGCAGTTGCGCAGCGCCTTGCTTGCCTCGGTGTCCCATGACCTGCGCACCCCGCTGACCGCCATGCGCGGCAGCATCGACAGCTTGTTGGCGCTGGGCGATGCGATCCCGCCGGATGATCGTCGTGAGCTGCTCGAAGGCACCCGCAACGAAGCCGAGCGCCTGGATCGTTACATCCAGAACCTGCTCGACATGACCCGACTGGGCCATGGCGGCCTGAAGCTTGCGCGTGACTGGGTGTCGCCCGGCGATATCGTCGGCAGTGCCCTCAACCGCCTGCGCGCGGTGCTTGCACCGCTGCGCGTGGTCACCGAGGTGCCCGCCGAGCTGCCACTGCTGTTCGTGCATGCAGCGCTGATCGAGCAGGCGCTGGTCAACGTCCTGGAGAACGCTGCGCGTTTCTCGCCGGCCAATGGTCGCCTGGCGCTGCGGGTGGCGGTGCAGGACGAGCGCCTGTGCTTCTCGGTTGCTGACCAGGGCCCGGGCATCCCGGTGGCCGAGCGCGAGAAGATCTTCGACATGTTCTACACCGCTGCCCGTGGCGACCGCGGCGGGCAGGGCACGGGCCTGGGGCTTGCGATCTGCCAGGGCATGATCGGCGCCCATGGCGGCAGCATCCTGGTCGGCGAGGGCATCGATGGCCAGGGCACCTGCATCACTCTATGCTTGCCATTGCCCCCTCAACCCGACAGCGACAGTGAAGCCCCATGAGCCAAGCCGCCACCCTTCTGGTCATCGACGACGAACCGCAGATCCGCAAGTTCCTGCGCATCAGTCTCGTGTCCCAGGGCTACAAGGTGATCGAGGCTGCGACCGGTGGCGAAGGCCTGGCCCAGGCGGCACTGAGCAAGCCTGACCTTGTGGTGCTCGATCTCGGCTTGCCGGACATGGACGGCCAGCAGGTGCTGCGTGACCTGCGCGAGTGGAGCAGCGTGCCGGTGATGGTGCTCTCGGTGCGTGCCAGCGAGGTGCAGAAGGTCGATGCATTGGATGGCGGCGCCAACGACTACGTGACCAAGCCGTTCGGTATCCAGGAGTTCCTTGCCCGGGTGCGCGCGCTGTTGCGGCACAAGCCCCAGGCGGGCTCCGGGCAAGCGGCCAGTGCCAGCTTCGGTGCGCTGGTGGTCGATTTCGCCTATCGCAAGGTCACCCTCGACGGCGTCGAGGTGGCATTGACGCGCAAGGAGTATGCGCTGCTGGCGCAACTGGCCGGACATCCGGGGCGGGTGATCACCCAGCAGCAGTTGCTCAAGGATATCTGGGGCCCGACCCATGTCGACGACACCCACTACCTGCGTATCGTGGTGGGGCATCTGCGGCACAAGCTGGGTGACGATCCGACCGCCCCGCGGTACATCATCACCGAGGCGGGGGTGGGGTATCGGTTGGTGGCGCCGCCATCGGTTTAAATGTTGCGGGCGATGCATCAGGCCGCAGCCCATCGAGGGATATAAGCCCGGTCAATGGTGGCAGACGTCTTGCACCTTACCCTCTAGATTTCGTCAGGCGTGCTGGAAGCCCTGAATAACGATAACGAGGGACCCGACCATGACCACCGCCACCCAAGCGTCCAACGCCTGGCGCATCTTGTTCCTGCTGTTCCTGGCCAACCTGTTCAATTTCTTCGACCGCACCATCCCCGCGATCATCATCGAGCCGATCCGTCTGGAGTGGCACCTGAGTGACTTCCAGATCGGCCTGATCGGCACGGCCTTCACCTTGGTGTACGCCATCGCCGGCTTGCCGCTGGCGCGGATGGCCGATACCGGTTCGCGCGCCAAGCTGATGGGCTGGGGCCTGGCGGCCTGGAGCGGGTTGACGGCAGTCAACGGCATGGTCGGCAGCTTCTGGAGCTTTCTGCTGGTGCGCATGGGCGTGGGCATCGGCGAGGCCAGCTATGCACCCGCCGCCAACTCGCTGATCGGCGACCTGTTCCCGGCCGAGCGGCGCTCGCGTGCGATGGGCATCTTCATGCTCGGCCTGCCGCTGGGCTTGTTGCTGGCGTTCTTCACCATCGGTGCCATGGTCCAGGCGTTCGACAGCTGGCGCGCGCCGTTCTTCATCGCGGCGGTGCCCGGCCTGCTGCTGGCGCTGTTCATCTTCATGATCCGCGAACCTGCGCGCGGCGCTGCGGAAACCGTGGCCATCTCCCAGGCGCCGGTTGATCGTCCGCTGCGGCGGGTGCTGAGCGTACCCACGTTCGCCTGGCTGGTACTGGCGGGGTTGACCTTCAACTTCGCCTCGTACGCCTGCAACTCGTTCATGGTGCCGATGCTGCAGCGCTACTTCGCCTTGCCCTTGCACGATGCGGCCGTGGCAACGGGGATGATTGTCGGTCTGAGTGGCCTGGTGGGCCTCACGCTGGGTGGCTGGGTGGCCGACAAGGTGCATCAGCGCTTTGCCAATGGACGCCTGTTGTTCGCCGCGCTGAGCATGTTGGTGGCCACCCTTGCCACCGCCTGGGCACTGTACGCCGGGCGTATCGAGCTGGGGCTGTTCGTCGCGGTGTTCGGTGTCGGCTGGCTGTTCTCCTACAACTTCTACACCTGCGTGTACACGGCGATCCAGGATGTGGTGCAGCCACGCCTGCGTGCGACTGCCATGGCGTTGTACTTCGCCGGGCTCTACCTGCTCGGCGGTGGCCTGGGCCCGGTGGTGGTCGGCGGGTTGTCGGATCATTTTGCCGTGTCGGCCATGGAGGCGGCGGGGCAGGTGGTGATGAGCGAGGCGTTCAAGGCCCAGGGGCTGCATGACGCGATGTACCTGATCCCGGTGGCGCTGATGTTGACCTTGGTGTTTCTGCTGGCGGCGTCGCGTTGCTTTGTGCGTGATGCGCAGAAGATGCGCGAGGGGATGGTGCTCGACCGCGAGCCTCTGGCAGGTCAACCCGCCGAAGCCTGAGCCTGTTCATCGTCGATCACGGCTGCCGCCCTGTTCCGATCAGGCCCTGTTCAAGGGCCTGCGTCATCACCTGCCATGTCTGGCTGTCGGCAGGAATCAAATGCTCGATCCGCAATGACGCCACCGTAATGTCCAGTGGCATGCCGAAGGTGGTGAAAGTCGACAGGAACCGCAGTTCGCCTTGCAGCGTGCGGACGCGGGTCAGTACCACGGGAGAGGGCGACGGGGGCAGTGACAGGGAGGGTGGCGTCGGCAGCCCTTGCAGCAGACGCGCCAGTTGTGGGTTGCCTATCGCCTCCCTGGCTGCCCGCTGCCAGGCGATTGCACGGATCTCATCGGCATTGATCAGATGATCGCCAAGCCCCCCTGGGCGCAACAGCGTGTCCAGCAGGTTGAAGCCGGTCTGTTGATTCACGGCGACGCTGGCCAAAGCAAACAGTACACCCGTGCTGGTATTGGCAGAGGTCACGTTCCAGTCGCTGTCGATGACGATTGCCGGCGCCGGGTTGTTGGCCTGGAGGATGTGCTCCAACGCATCGTGCACCATCTTCAGGGCTGGCGCATCCGGCGCCGACGCGCCGTAGCGCGGCGCATAACCCGCCGCGAGCAGCACTTCGTTGCATTGGTCCAGGGGCACCGCCAGCGCCGATAGCAATGCATGCAAGGTGCTGGGGCTGGCGCGTGCGCGCCCGGTTTCCACGCAGCTCAGATGGCGCTGGGAAACTCCGGCGATCAGCGCCAGGTCGAGCTGGCTCAGCCCTGCCTGGCGGCGCAGATGGCGCAGATGGTTGCCCGCGCCCTGGCTGGGCGTCGGCTGGAGTGTAGGAAATGGCAAGTGGCTCATGCTTGCACTCTGACTGTCCTTGTATGAAGCGTCCATGACCTGTCAGGTCATTGAGGCATGCACGATTCTATCACTACCTTGGATGCCCGACTTGCCGAGGAGTGGATGATGAAAGCCGAACATCTGGCGTTACCTGTGTTGATCGCCTTTGCGCTGTACACCGGCTGGACCATGGTGCTGGCCGAGCAGTCGCTCATTGCCTTTGGCTTGCAGTTGATGGCCAGGCCCGATACTGCGCAGGTGGTGATCGACCTGTACCTGATGGCAGCGCTTGCCTGCCTCTGGATGATTGACGACACCCGCGCACGTGGCGGGCGAATGATGGGGGTGTTGCCCTATGTGTTGCTCACGGCGGTGTTCGTCTCGATGGGACCGCTGCTGTACCTGGTAGTCCGGGGGAGGCGCATGCAATGAGCAGCGCCCTGTCCGTCTATGCCAGTTGCGTGGTGCTGTTGTTCCTGAAGATGCTGGCGATTTCCTGTTACCAAGGGTACTACCGGCTGCGCTGGCACGCCTTCGTCAACCCGGAGGATGCGGCCATATTCCGGCGTTCACCCCAGCGGGCGGAACGCCCGGAAGTGGTCCGGGCGATGCAGGCCTGGAGAAACGACCTGGAGAACATCCCCCTGTTCATTGCGCTCGGCGGGCTGGCGCTTGCGCTGGGTGCACCAGCCTCCATGACGGCATGGCTGAGTGGTGTGTTCACTGTGGCGAGGGTGCTGCACACGATGATGTATCTGACGGGCCTGCAGCCGTGGCGGACGCTGAGTTATGGCGTGGGGGTGATGTGTCTGATGGGGTTGGCCGGGACAGTCTTGCTGGAAGTCGGAGCACGGGCTATTGAATGAACCTGCGTGCAGGCGCCGTCTACAGCGGCGCCTGCTTCGCGGGCAAGTCGCAACGGCGCACAGGCGCAGGTTCAGTTGTCAGCCGTCTCCAGAAACGCCGCCTCCAGCAACTGCCGGGTATACGGATGTTGCGGCGCATGGAAGATCCCCTGCGCGTCGCCTTGCTCCACCACATGCCCATGCTTGATCACCATCAACTGGTGACTCAATGCCTTGACCACGGCCAGGTCATGGCTGATGAACAGGTACGTGAGGTTGTACTTCAACTGCAGGTTGCGCAGCAGTTCCACGACCTGCCGCTGTACGGTCCGGTCCAGCGCCGAGGTTGGCTCGTCCAGCAGGATCAAGGCCGGCTTCAACACCAGCGCCCGGGCGATCGCGATCCGCTGGCGCTGCCCGCCAGAGAATTCGTGTGGATACCGGTGCCGTGTACGCGGATCCAGCCCCACTTCCTCCAGCGCCGCAATGATCGCGGCTTCCTGCTCGGCGGGGGTGCCGATCTTGTGAATCCGTAACCCTTCGCCAACGATATCGGCCACGCACATGCGCGGGCTCAGGCTGCCGAACGGGTCCTGGAACACCACCTGCATCTCGCGCCGCAGCGGCCGCACTTCCTGCTGGTTCAGCCCTTCCAGCGACTGTCCGTGGAAGCGAATCCCACCCTGGCTTGCGATCAAGCGCAAGATCGCCAGCCCCAGCGTTGATTTACCGGATCCGCTCTCGCCGACGATCCCCAGGGTTTGCCCCTGCGGAAGGCTGAAATTGATCCCATCGACGGCTTTCACATGATCGACAGTGCGACGCAGCAGGCCCTTCTTGATCGGGAACCACACCTTCAGGTCGTTGACCTCCAGCAGCGGTTTGCCGACCGCGTTCGCCGCCGGGCCGCCGCTGGGCTCGGCATTGATCAGCATCTGCGTATAGGGGTGCTGCGGGGCCTTGAACAGCGTCTCGCAGTCGGCCTGCTCGACGATCTTGCCGCACTGCATCACGCACACGCGGTGGGCGATACGCCGCACCAGGTTGAGGTCGTGGCTGATCAGCAGCAGCGCCATGCCCAGGCGTGCCTGCAGGGATTTGAGCAAATCGAGGATCTTGAGCTGCACGGTGACGTCGAGCGCGGTGGTGGGCTCGTCGGCGATCAGCAGTTCGGGTTCGTTGGCCAGGGCCATGGCGATCATCACGCGCTGGCGCTGGCCGCCGGAGAGCTCGTGGGGCAGGGCCTTGAGGCGCTTCTTCGGGTCGGGAATGCCGACCAGTTCGAGCAGCTCCAGGGTGCGGGCGGTGGCCTGCTTGCCGGTGAGGCCTTTGTGCAGCAGGAGGATCTCGTTGATCTGCTTCTCGATGCAATGCAGCGGGTTCAGCGAGGTCATCGGTTCCTGGAAGATCATCGCGATGCGGTTGCCGCGGATGCGCTGCATGGGCTTTTCGCCCAGGTGCAGGAGGTCCTTGCCGCCATAGTGGATGGTGCCGCCGGGGTGGCGGGCGAGCGGGTAGGGCAGCAGGCGCAGGATCGAGTGAGCGGTGACCGATTTGCCCGAGCCGCTCTCGCCGACCAGGGCGAGGGTCTCGCCCTTGCGGATGTCGAAACTGATGCCATCGATCACACGATTGACCTGTTCGCCGGTGACGAACTCCACCGCCAGGTCGCGCACTTCGATCAGGGTGTCTTGGCTCATGTCATTTCCTTGGGTCGAAGGCATCGCGGGCGGACTCGCCGATGAACACCAGCAGGCTCAGCATCACTGCAAGCACGGCGAAGGCGCTGATACCCAGCCATGGGGCCTGCAGGTTGGACTTGCCCTGGGCGACCAGTTCGCCCAGCGACGGGGAGCCGGCAGGCAGACCGAAGCCCAGGAAATCGAGGGCGGTGAGGGTGCCGATGGCGCCGGTGAGGATGAACGGCATGAAGGTCATGGTCGAGATCATGGCATTGGGCAGGATGTGCCGGAACATGATCGGGCCGTTGCGCATGCCCAGTGCGCGTGCGGCGCGCACGTACTCGAGGTTGCGCCCGCGCAGGAATTCGGCGCGCACCACGTCCACCAGGCTCATCCACGAGAACAGCAGCATGATGCCGAGCAACCACCAGAAGTTTGGCTGTACGAAGCTTGCGAGGATGATCAACAGGTAGAGCACCGGCAGGCCCGACCAGATTTCCAGGAAACGCTGGCCAGCCAGGTCCACCCAGCCGCCATAGAAGCCCTGCAGGGCCCCGGCGATGACGCCGACGATGGAGCTGGCGATGGTCAGCGTCAGGGCGAACAGCACCGAGATGCGGAATCCGTAGATCACCCGGGCGAGCACGTCGCGACCCTGATCGTCGGTACCGAGCAGGTTGTCGGTCGAGGGCGGCGCGGGGGCAGGGACCTTCAGGTCGTAGTTGATGCTCTGGTAGCTGAACGGGATTGGCGCCCACAGCACGAAGCTGTCCTTCTTTTCCAGCAGTTCGCGGATATAGGGGCTCTTGTAGTTGGCTTCCAGCGGGAATTCGCCGCCGAAGGTGGTTTCCGGGTAGCGTTTGAACGCCGGGAAATACCACTCGCCGTCGTAGCGCACGGCGATGGGCTTGTCGTTGGCGATCAACTCGGCACCCAGGCTCAGGCCGAACAGGATCAGGAACAGCCACAGCGACCACCAGCCGCGACGGTTGGCCTTGAAGCGCTCGAAGCGCCGGCGGTTCAGGGGAGAGAGGGCCATGTCAGTGCTCCCGGCTGGCGAAGTCGATGCGCGGATCGACCAGGGTGTAGGTGAGGTCGCCGATCAGTTTCACCACCAGCCCCAGCAGGGTGAAGATGAACAGGGTGCCGAACACCACCGGGTAGTCGCGGTTGATGGCCGCTTCGAAACTCATCAGGCCCAGGCCGTCGAGGGAGAAAATCACCTCGATCAGCAGGGAACCGGTGAAGAAGATGCCGATGAACGCCGAGGGGAAGCCGGCAATCACCAGCAGCATGGCGTTGCGGAATACATGGCCGTAGAGCACGCGGTTACGGCTCAGGCCCTTGGCCTTGGCGGTGATCACGTACTGCTTGTTGATCTCGTCGAGGAAGCTGTTCTTGGTCAGCAGGGTCATGGTGGCGAAGTTGCCGATCACCAGCGCGGTGATCGGCAGCACCAGGTGCCAGAAGTAGTCCATCACCTTACCGGCGGTGGACAGTTCGTCGAAGTTGTTCGAGGTCAGGCCCCGGAGCGGGAACCAGTCGAAATAGCTGCCACCGGCGAACAGCACGATCAGCAGGATGGCGAAGAGGAACGCGGGGATGGCGTAGCCGACGATGATCGCCGAGCTGGTCCAGACGTCGAAGTGGCTGCCGTGGCGCACTGCCTTGGCAATCCCCAGCGGGATCGACACCAGGTACATGATCAATGTGCTCCACAGCCCCAGCGAAATCGACACGGGCATCTTCTCGGCGATCAGGTCGATGACCTTGGCATCGCGGAAGAAGCTGTCGCCGAAGTCGAGCTGGGCGTAGTTCTTGACCATGATCCACAACCGCTCGGGGGCTGATTTGTCGAAACCGTACATACGTTCGATTTCAGCGACCAGCGCCGGGTCCAGGCCTTGGGCCCCTCGGTAGTTGGAGCCGGCCACCGACACTTCGGCGCCGCCACCGGCGATGCGGCTGGTGGCGCCATCGAAACCCTCGAGCTTGGCGATCATCTGCTCGACTGGGCCGCCGGGGGCGGCCTGGACGATGATGAAGTTGATGATGAGGATGCCGAACAGGGTCGGGATGATCAGCAGCAGGCGGCGCAGAATGTAGGCAAGCATGTCAGTTTGCCTCGTCCACGAGTGGCACGCGTGCTTCGCTGATGGCAGGGGTCACGTCGGGCTTGATCCACCAGGTGTCGATGCCGATATCGTATTTGGGTGACACCTTCGGATGGCCAAGGTGGTTCCAGTAGGCGACGCGCCAGGTCTTGATGTGCCAGTTGGGGATGACGTAGTAACCCCACAGCAGCACACGGTCCAGCGCACGCGTGTGGGCGACCAGGCTCTGGCGCGAGTCGGCGTTGATCAGGTCTTCGACCAGTTGGTCGATGGCCGGGTCACGCAGGCCGATGGTGTTGCGGCTGCCCGAGCGGTCGGCGGCGGCGCTGGTCCAGTATTCGCGTTGTTCGTTGCCCGGCGAGTTGGATTGCGGGAAGCCGCCGACGATCATGTCGAAGTCGCGCGAGCGCAGGCGCGTGATGTATTGCGAGACATCGACGCGGCGGATGGTCAGGTCGATACCCAGGTCGGCCAGGTTGCGCTTGAACGGCAGCAGGATGCGCTCGAACTCGGTCTGTGCCAGGAGAAACTCGATCGACACCGGCTTGCCCTGGGCATCGACCATCTTATCGTTCTCGATCTTCCAGCCGGCGTCCATCAGCAACTGGTAGGCCTTGCGTTGCTGCTCGCGAATCATGCCACTGCCGTCGGTGACGGGGTTGTGGAACACCTCGGTGAAGACCTGCTCGGGAATCTTGCCGCGCAGCGGTTCGAGGATCTTCAGCTCGTCGGCGGAGGGCAGGCCCGTAGCGGCCATCTCGGAGTTTTCGAAGTAGCTGCCGGTGCGGGTATAGGCGCCGTTGAACAGCTGCTTGTTGGTCCATTCGTAATCGAGCAGCAGGCTCAGGGCCTGGCGCACGCGGATGTCCTGGAACACGGGTTTGCGCAGGTTGAAGATGAAGCCCTGCATGCCGACCGGGTTGCCGTTGGGCAACTCTTCCTTGATCAGGCGCCCGTCGCGCACCGCCGGGACGTTGTAGGCGGTGGCCCAGTTCTTCGCGCTGACTTCCAGGGCATAGTCGAACTGCCCGGCCTTGAGTGCTTCGAGGGCGACGGCGGTGTCGCGGTAGGAGTCGAAGGTCATGGCGTCGAAGTTGAACATGCCGCGGTTGATCGGCAGGTCCTTGGCCCAGTAGTCCTTGACCCGCTCGTAACGGATCGAGCGTCCGGCCTTGACCTCAGCGACCTTGTACGGGCCACTGCCCAAGGGGATCTCGAGGTTGCCGCGGGTGAAGTCGCGGGTCTCGTACCAATGCTTGGGCAGCACCGGCAATTGGCCCAGGATCAGCGGCAGCTCACGGTTGTTGCTGTGCTTGAACTTGAACAAGACACGCAGCGGGTCCTCGACGATCACCTCCGAGACATCACCGTAGTACTGGCGGTACAACGGCGCACCTTGCTGGGTGAGGGCGTTGAAGCTGAACACGACATCTTCGGCGCGCATGGGATGGCCGTCATGGAAGCGTGCTTCAGGTCGCAAGTAGAAGCGTACCCAGCTGTTGTCGGGGGCCTTTTCGATCTTGCCGGCGACCAGCCCGTACTCGGTGAAGGGCTCGTCCTGGCTCTGGCGCATCAGGGTGTCGTAGATGATGCTGATGTTGTCGGCCGATACACCCTTGTTGATGAAGGGGTTGAGGCTGTCGAAGCCGCCGAAGCTGGACTGGCGGAAGGTCCCGCCCTTGGGGGCATCTGGATTGACGTAGTCGAAATGCTTGAAGTCGGCGGGATACTTGGGCGGTTCGTCGTAGAGCGTCAGGGCATGTTGCGGGGCGGCCAGAGCGGGCAGGCTCAGGCAGGCGAGCAACAGGCTGCAGGCCAGGCGCAGGCGAGGCGTCGGCATCATTTGGCTTTCTCCGAAGTCTTGAGCCACCAGCTGTTCAGGCCCAGGGTGTAGGGCGGCGTGGTGACGAAGGCGAACCGGTTGCGGTAGGCCAGGCGATGGTTGTCCAGGTACCAGTTGGGAATCATGTAGTAGTGCCACGACAGCACCCGGTCAAGCGCGCGTGCAGCGGCGACCTGGTCATCGCGGGTGCGGGCGGCCATGAGCGTGTCGAGCAGGTGATCGACCACAGGGTCCTTGATGCCCGCGTAGTTCTTGCTGCCCTTGACGGTGGCCTGGCTTGAGTGGAAGTACTGCCACTGCTCGAGTCCGGGGCTGAGGGTCTGGTTCAGGGTCATCAGGATCATGTCGAAGTCGAATTGGTCCAGCCGTTGTTTGTACTGGGCTCGGTCTACCGTGCGCAAGCGCGCGTCGATGCCGATGCTGGACAGATTTTCGACATAAGGTTGCAGGATGCGTTCCAGATTCGGGTTTACCAGCAGCAACTCCAGGCGCAACTGGCGGCCTTTTGCATCGACCAGGCGCTGCCCGTCGAGCTTCCAGCCGGCTTCGCCGAGCAGGCCCAGGGCTGTGCGCAAGGTCTGGCGGTCGATGCCGCGCCCGTCGGTCTGGCTGACCTGGTAGGGCTCGGTGAAGAGCTTGGCGGGCAACTGTTCGCGAAACGGTGAGAGCAGCAGCCATTCCTTGCCGGTGGGCAGCCCGCTGGCGGTGAATTCACTGTTGGGGTAGTAGCTGGTCGAGCGACGGTAGGCGCTGCTGAACAGGGCGCGGTTGGTCCACTCGAAATCGAGCATCAGCCCCAGGGCCTGGCGCACCTTCGGGTCGGCGAAGGCCTCGCGTCGGGTGTTCATGAACAGGCCCTGAGTCTGGGTCGGGATCCGGTGCGGGATTTGCGCCTTGATCACATCGCCACGGCGGATTGCCGGGAAGTTGTAGCCATTGGCCCAGTTCTTGGCCTGGTGTTCGATGTAGATATCGAACTCGCCAGCCTTGAAGGCTTCGAAGGCCACGGTAGCGTCACGGTAGAACTCGAACTCCACGCGGTTGAAGTTGTACTTGCCGCGGTTGACCGGCAAATCCTTGCCCCAGTAGTTCTTCACCCGGCTGAACACCAGGCGCCGACCGGGCTGCACTTCGGTGATGCGATACGGGCCGCTGCCCAGCGGAGGCTCGAAGGTGGTGGCCTTGAAGTCACGGTCTTGCCAGTAGTGCTTGGGCAGCACTGGCATTTCGCCCAGGCGCAGGATCAGCAGCGGGTTGCCGGCGCGCTTGAAGACGAAGCGGATACGCAGAGGCCCCAGAATGTCGACGCGCTGCACTTCCTGCAGGTTGGTGCGGTACAGCGGGTGACCCTCCTTGAGCAGGGTGCGGTAGGAGAAGGCCACGTCGGCCGAGGTGATGGGGTGTCCGTCATGGAAACGCGCCTCGGGACGCAGGTTGAACACCACCCAACTGCGGTCTTCGCTGTATTCCACCGAGCGGGCGATCAGGCCGTAGCTGGAGGTCGGTTCGTCGCCTGAAGGATCGTACTGGCCGGTGCCGACCATCAGGGTCTCGTTCAGCTCGTTGACGCCGTACTGCTGGAAGTTCGGCGTCGAAACAGGGCTGGTGCCCTTGAAAGTGTAGGGGTTGAGCGTGTCGAAGGTGCCGAATGCCATGGCCCGCAAGGTTCCGCCCTTGGGCGCCTGCGGATTGACCCAGTCGAAATGGGTGAACGTGGCCGGGTACTTGAGCGTGCCGAACTGCGCATAACCGTGGCTTTCGGTCACGGTGGCGGCTGCGGGGAAGCTCAAGGCCAGGCTCAGTGACAGGAGGAGGGGTCTTATCAAGTCTGGGATCCGGTCAAGGCGGCGTTGGGCTTGGTCCGGCGTACAGTAACAGCTTGTCTGGAATGGAAAAAGGGTGGGGCGGGGGCGGTTGTGGGAGCGGGCTCGCCCGCGAAAAGTACACCGCAATGCATGGCGCCTGCTCTGCCGGCGGTTCGCCGCTCTCCCAAGCCCGTGCCTACACAGTCAGCGCGTCAGGTAGACGGTGAGGGTCTGGCCGGGCTTGAGTGCCTGGCCGCTGCGCGGGTTCCAGCGTTTGAGGTGTTTCATCTCGACGTTGAAACGTTTGGCAACCAGATAGTACGAGTCGCCCTTGCGCACCTTGTACTGGGTAGAGCGCTGCTTGGCTGCCGCGACACGGTTGGCCGCGGCGCTCGGGGCATTGCCACCGCGCAGGGCCAGGACCTGACCGACTTTCAGGCTGCTGCCCGAGAGACGGTTCCAGCGCTGGATGTCTTTGACCGACACACGGTTGGCCTTGGCGATGGCGCCCAGGTTGTCGCCGCGCTTGACCCGGTAACTGCTGGTCGCGGCCGGTGCCTTGGCTTCGGCGAGGGCAGCCTGGAACACGGCCTTGTTCGGTTGCAGGCTGACCAGTTGCTCGGGCTTGAGATTGGACAGGCTGCTGGTCAGCAGTTGCGCCTTGGCGGTGGGGACGAGCAGTTGCTGCGGGCCATCGACCGTCATGCGTTTCTTGAACGCGGGGTTGAGCTGGATGAGTTCGTCTTCGTCGATGTTGGCGAAGGCGGCGACGCGGGTCAGGTCGAGGCGATCGTTGATGGCGACGGCTTCGAAGTAGGGCTCGTTGGCGATGGGGCTGAGGTTGACGCCATAGGCCTGTGGCGTCAGGACCACCTGCGACAGCGCCAGCAGCTTGGGCACATAGTCGCGGGTTTCCTGGGGCAGCGGCAGGTTCCAGTAGTCGGTCGGCAGGCCGAGGCGCTCGTTGCGCTCGATCGCCCGGCTGACGGTCCCTTCACCGGCGTTGTAGGCGGCCAGGGCAAGCAGCCAGTCGCCATTGAACATGTCGTGCAGGCGGGTCAGATAGTCCAGCGCGGCGTTGGTGGAGGCGGTGATGTCGCGACGGCCGTCGTAGAAGTTGGTCTGGCGCAGGTTGAAGTGGCGCCCGGTGGACGGAATGAATTGCCACATGCCCGCCGCGTGGGCGCGGGAGTAGGCCATCGGGTTGTAGGCGCTTTCAATGGCCGGCAGCAGGGCCAGCTCAAGCGGCATGTCGCGTTCTTCGAGGCGCTCGACGATGTAGTGCAGGTAGAGGCTGCCACGCTCGCCGGCGTTCTCGAGGAAGCTCGGGTTGCTGGCGAACCACAGGCGCTGTTGCTCGATGCGCGGATTGACGTCGATGCCATCTTGCAGGGCAAAGCCCTGGCGCATGCGTTCCCAGACATCCTCGGGGGCTTTCTGCTCGGCCGGCTTGATCATCAGCGGCGCCGGTTTGTGCTTGATCCGGGCCTGGTAGTTGTGCGCGCGAACGCTGTCGGATTCGTCGACCTGACGGGTGCTCTGGCAGCCCACGAGGGTGGCAGCCAAAGCGAGTGCGCTAACCTGGGCCAGGCGCGTCAGGGCGGCGGAATGAGCGGTGCGGCGGCTACGGGAAGACATCGGCGGACACGGTTTTCCGGGCAAAAAATTTCGGCGATTCTAGAAACCGCATCCGGTTGGGTCAACCTTGGATGTCCTCCTGCGATATATCGTGAGGTTATCAGAAGCCGTCTTTCCAAGACCTCAAGGCAGCAAAAACAGCGGGTTGGGATTCGTTTGAATGTCCCTTCCATTCGTCTGCTTTTTGTTTAACGGATGTTTCAGTTGTGCGAAGAAACGGATTGGTCAGCCGCTCCAGGCCGATGGTCGAGGGCAGGGTGATGCGATTGTCGGCACGCAGGCGGGTAACCTCGTTGAAACGCTGGAGAACATCCTGGTTCTCCGGCTCTACGGCCTTGGCAAAACGCAGGTTGCTCAGGGTGTATTCGTGGGCGCAGTACACCTCGGTCGCCTCCGGCAGCTCGGCCAGGCGCTGCAGGGCAGGTTGCATCTGTTCGGGTGTGCCTTCGAACATTCGCCCGCAGCCGGCGGCGAACAGGGTGTCGCCGCTGAACAGCAGCGGGGTCGGATTCTGTGCGCTGTAATAGGCGATGTGGCCGAGGGTGTGGCCAGGTACGGCGAGCACCTCGAAGGTCAAGCCCAGTGCCGTCACGCTGTCGCCGTCGTCCAGCGCCACGTCGCGGGCCGGAATGCGTTCGTTGGCCGGCCCGTAGACTTTGGCGCCGGTCGCCTGCTTGAGCTTCTCGACGCCGCCGACATGGTCGTTATGGTGGTGAGTGATGAGGATATCGGTGAGCGTCCAGCCGGCATGGGCCTCGAGCCATTGCAGCACCGGGCCGGCGTCGCCGGGGTCGACCACCGCGCACTGGCGTTTGGCAGTATCCTGTAACAACCAGATGTAGTTGTCGGAGAAAGCGGGAAGGGCATCGATCTGTATCATGGCGCGGATCCGAATCATCTGGCGTGGGACATGAAGGCATCTTAGCCGCGATGGCGTGGCCGGAGAAACCTTCGAGGGAGAATGCAATGACCGACCAAGCCTTTGCCCAGGCCGACCCCGAGTGGTTGGAGCTGATCAGCCTGGCCCGCGACTGGTTCGCCGGGCCCATCGGGCAACTGATGCTCAAGGAAGAAGAGAAACTGCTCGAAGAGGAGCTGGGCCGCTTCTTCGGTGGTTTTCTCGTGCACTATGGGCCGAGCGCCGAGACGCCGCCCAGTGCCCCGCAGGTGCAACGCACGGTACGCCTCGGCGCGCCATTGCCCGGAGTGGAGATCGTCTGCGAGGAACAGGCCTGGCCGCTGTCCGAGCATGCGGCCGATGTGGTGGTGCTGCAGCATGGCCTGGATTTCAGCCTCTCGCCCCACGGTCTGTTGCGCCAGGCTGCCAGCGCAGTACGCCCGGGTGGGCACCTGTTGATCGTTGGCATCAATCCTTGGAGCGCCTGGGGCGCGCGGCACTTTTTCGGCCGTGGAGCGCTACGCAAGGCGCGCTGCATCTCGCCGTCGCGGGTTGGCGACTGGCTCAACCTGCTGGGGTTCGCGCTGGAGAAACGCCGCTTCGGGTGCTATCGTCCGCCGCTTTCCTCCCCTGTCTGGCAACAGCGCCTGGCGGGGTGGGAGCGGATGGCCGGGGGATGGCAGACCGCAGGCGGGGGTGTTTACCTGCTGGTGGCGCGCAAGATGGTAGTAGGCCTGCGACCTCTGCCCATGGAGCGTCGCGAGCCGATGGGCAAGCTGTTGCCCCTGCCGCTGGCCAAGGTCAATCGTCGTCACAGCGAGCCCTGACCGCGCCGTCCGCGATCGATAACCTGCAAGCGAACGAAGGCGGTACATGAGCGATAGCGTCGAGATCTACACCGATGGTGCCTGCAAGGGCAATCCTGGCCTGGGTGGCTGGGGCGCCCTGATCGTCTATAAGGGCGTCGAGAAGGAACTGTGGGGCGGCGAGCGTGACACCACCAACAATCGCATGGAGCTCATGGCTGCGATCTGCGCGCTGATGGCGCTCAAGCGCGAATGCGACGTGGTGTTGACCACCGACTCGCAGTACGTGATGAAAGGCATCACCGAATGGATGGGCAACTGGAAGAAACGTGGCTGGAAGACCGCCGCGAAGGAACCGGTGAAGAATGCCGACCTGTGGAAGTTGCTCGATGAACAGGTCAACCGGCACAAGGTGACCTGGAAGTGGGTGCGCGGGCATATCGGGCATCCGGGTAACGAGCGGGCCGATCAGCTGGCCAACCGCGGGGTCGATGAGTTGCGCGCGCAGGGGTGATGCAGCCTCACCTTGAACGCATCCCGCGCGCTGGAAAGTCTGAAACCCGTTTGATGTATACTCGTCCCCTTTCCCAGAAGTCGCTTGGAGCCCCCGCGTGGAGCAGCAGAACACCCGACTGATCGTCCTCGATACCGAAACCACCGGTATGCCGGTCAGCGAAGGCCACCGGATCATCGAGATCGGTTGCGTCGAGGTCATTGGCCGGCGCCTGACCGGGCGCAACTTCCACGTCTACCTGCAGCCGGACCGCGAGAGCGACGAGGGCGCCATTGGCGTTCACGGCATCACCGACGCCTTCCTGCTCGACAAGCCGCGCTTCGCCGATGTCGCCGAAGAATTCTTCGAGTACATCCAGGGCGCGCAACTGGTCATCCACAACGCGGCGTTCGACGTTGGCTTCATCAACAACGAATTTGCCTTGATGGGCCGGCAAGACCGCGCCGACATCTCCCAGCACTGCACCATCCTCGACACCCTGATGATGGCGCGCTCGCGCCATCCGGGCCAGCGCAACAGCCTCGATGCGCTGTGCAAACGCTACGGCATCGACAACTCAGGCCGCGACCTGCACGGCGCGCTGCTCGACTCGGAACTGCTGGCCGACGTCTACCTGGCGATGACCGGTGGCCAGACCAGCCTGTCGCTGGCCGGCCAGGGCGCTGAAGACAACGAAGGGCAGGGCGGCAATGGTAGCGAGATCCGCCGTATCGTCGGGCGTCAGCCGGGGCGGGTGATCATGGCCAGCGAAGAGGAGCTCGAGGCACATTCCGAGCGTCTGGCAGCAATCGCCAAGTCGGCGGGGGCGCCGGCCATGTGGCAGGCACTGAGCGAAACGCCAGCAGGCTGACACTGCCCATACAGTTGCCCTGAGGCTCGACTACCCTGAAATGGACACGCGTCCTTCGGAGGTAGCAGCCTGATGTACAAGGACCTCAAGTTCCCCATCCTCATCGTCCACCGTGCGATCAAGGCCGACAGTGTCGCCGGTGAGCGCATACGGGGTATCGCCGAGGAGCTCAAGCAGGATGGCTTCGCCATCCTCGCCGCCGCCGACCATGCCGAAGCGCGTCTGGTCGCCGCCACCCACCACGGCCTGGCCTGCATGCTGATCGCCGCCGAAGGCGTCGGTGACAATATCCATCTGCTGCAGAACATGGCCGAGCTGATCCACCTGGCGCGGCTGCGTGCACCGGATCTGCCGATCTTTGCCCTGGGCGAGCAGGTTACCCTGGAAAATGCACCTGCCGAGGCGATGAGCGAGCTGAACCAGTTGCGTGGCATCCTCTACCTGTTCGAAGACACTGTGCCGTTCCTGGCCCGACAGGTGGCGCGGGCTGCGCACAATTACCTCGACGGCCTGCTGCCCCCTTTCTTCAAGGCGCTGGTGCAGCACACTGCGCAATCGAACTATTCCTGGCACACGCCCGGCCACGGTGGTGGCGTGGCGTATCGCAAAAGCCCGGTGGGCCAGGCCTTTCACCAGTTCTTCGGCGAAAACACCCTGCGTTCGGATCTCTCGGTCTCGGTGCCGGAGCTGGGGTCGTTGCTCGATCACACCGGGCCGCTGGCCGAAGCCGAGGCCAGGGCTGCGCGCAATTTTGGTGCCGATCATACGTTCTTCGTCATCAATGGCACCTCGACCGCCAACAAGATCGTCTGGCACGCCATGGTCGCGCGTGACGACCTGGTGCTGGTGGACCGCAACTGCCACAAATCGGTGGTGCATGCGATCATCATGACCGGTGCCATCCCGTTGTACCTGTGCCCGGAGCGCAACGAACTGGGCATCATCGGGCCGATCCCGCTCAGCGAGTTCAGCCGCGAGTCGATCGCGGCCAAGATCCAGGCCAACCCCCTGACCCGTGGTCGTGCGCCGCGCATCCGCCTGGCGGTGGTGACCAATTCCACCTATGACGGTCTGTGCTACCACGCCGGCCAGATCAAGCTGGCCCTGGGTGCGAGTGTCGAAATACTGCATTTCGACGAGGCCTGGTTCGCCTACGCTGCTTTCCACGATTTCTTCCGCGGGCGCTATGCCATGGGCACCGCCCGCGAGGCCGACAGCCCGCTGCTGTTCAGCACGCACTCTACCCACAAGCTACTGGCTGCCTTCAGCCAGGCCTCGATGATCCACGTGCAGGACGGCGCCCTTCGCCAGCTTGACCGCGATCGCTTCAACGAGGCGTTCATGATGCATATATCGACCTCGCCCCAGTACAGCATCCTGGCATCGCTGGATGTTGCCTCGACCATGATGGAAGGCCCGGCCGGGCGATCACTGTTGCAGGAGATGTTCGACGAGGCCCTGAGCTTTCGTCGCGCGCTGGCCAACCTGCGCGCGCACATTGCGACCGATGACTGGTGGTTCAGCATCTGGCAGCCGCCGGCGGCCGAAGGTATCCAGCGCCTGGACGCGCAGGACTGGTTGCTGGAGCCCGGCGCCCAGTGGCACGGCTTTGGCGACGTGGCACAGGACTATGTGCTGCTCGATCCGCTCAAGGTGACCCTGGTGATGCCAGGGCTGACCGCCGAGGGCGTGCTCGGCGAGCATGGGATTCCAGCGGCGGTGGTGAGCAAGTTCCTCTGGGAACGTGGGTTGGTGGTAGAGAAGACCGGGCTGTACAGTTTCCTGGTGCTGTTCTCCATGGGGATCACCAAGGGCAAGTGGAGCACGCTGCTGACCGAATTGCTCGAATTCAAGCGCCACTATGACGCCAATACGGCCCTGCAGCTGTGCCTGCCCAGCGTCGTGGCCGTCGCACCGTTACGATATCAGCGGCTGGGCCTGCGCGACCTGTGCGAGCAATTGCACGACTGCTACCGTGCCAATGCCACGGCCAAGCAGCTCAAGCGCCTGTTCACCCGCTTGCCGGAAGTGGCCATGAGCCCGGGGCAGGCGTACGACCGGATGGTCAAGGGGGAGGTCGAAGCGGTGCCGATCGAGCAATTGCTCGGGCGCATCTCGGCGGTGATGCTGGTGCCTTATCCGCCAGGTATTCCGCTGATCATGCCGGGCGAACGCTTCACCGAGGCGACCCGTTCGATCCTCGACTACCTGGCCTTCGCCCGAGCCTTCGACAGGGGCTTTCCCGGCTTCGTTGCCGATGTCCATGGCCTGCAGCATGAAGGCGAGGGGCCCTACACGGTGGATTGCCTCACGGAATGCGGATGATCTCGACGCCGCTCTGGGCCAGTTCGAAGCGGTCTTCACCCAGGTAATTGACCCGGTCGCCGATGGCCAGGCGATAGGTGGTGATCGGCGCGCCAAGGGTGCTGCCGTCCGCCTGCAAGGTCGACTCCTGGAATTCATGCACCGGGTAGATGCGGCCTTCGGCGTCGCGGGCGTGGAATTGGCCGACCAGTACTGCTGCCATGTAGGTTGAAACCTCTGAAATATGGAGAAATATCTGCAGACATAGACCAGCGAAGGGGGCGGGAAGTTTTCTTGTTACGGAAAAAAACCTCGAGGGTGGAGAAGGGTCATCTATAACTACACAGTTCCCCTTTCCCAGCAGAGGATGCAAATCGCCATGAGCCAGGTCTATTCGGTAGCGGTCGTTGTCGGCAGCTTGCGCAAGGACTCCTACAACCGCAAGGTGGCCCGCGCCCTTTCGGAGCTGGCGCCGTCCAGCCTTAGGTTGAAAATCATCGAGATCGGTGATCTGCCGTTGTACAACGAGGATGTCGAGGCCGCGGGCGTGCCGGCACCCTGGCAGCGTTTTCGCGACGAGATCCGCCGCAGCGATGCAGTGCTGTTCGTCACCCCGGAGTACAACCGCTCGGTGCCGGGGGCGTTGAAGAACGCCATCGATGTTGGCTCGCGACCTTACGGGCAGAGTGCCTGGGGCGGCAAGCCGACGGCGGTGGCCAGTGTGTCGCCGGGGGCGATCGGTGGCTTTGGTGCCAACCATGCATTGCGCCAATCGCTGGTCTTTCTCGACATGCCCTGCATGCAGATGCCCGAAGCCTACATCGGAGGCGCGGCGACATTGTTCGACGAGGCGGGCAAGCTCAGCGACAAGACTCGGCCGTTCCTGCAGGCATTCATTGACCGGTTTGACGCGTGGGTGAAGCTGAATCGGGCGGTCTGATAGCGCTCGTTATCCTTTTCGCGGGCAAGTCGCAGTGGCTGTTCGCCGCTGCGACGTGCCCGCGAATGCGTCATTGCCCATCCATCACACGCCTTGCGGCATTTCCCCCTTGGCCAGCCGCCGATTGATATCGGCCACCACCTCCGGCAGCTCGTTGATGGTGTCGATCAGGTAGTGCGGTCGCGAACCCTCGAACAGCGTATGAATGTGCTTGCGCTCCTGCTCCAGTTGCTCGGCACTCAGCGCCTGGTATTGCTCCCAAGTCAGCCCCAGCGCATTGCCCGAGCACACCAGCGCCACTGTCCACATCCCGGCACGACGGCCTTCCAGAATGCCCGGTACGGTGTCGTCCACCTTCACGCACGCGGCGACATCGTCGATGCCCAGGGCAATGACGTTGGCCAGGGCCTGGGCCGGCCATGGGCGACCGTTGGGCGTTTCGTCGGTGGCCACCACGTGATCGGCGACATAGCCATTGCGTGCTGCCAGCTCTACCACCTTGTCCATCACCACTTTCGGGTAGCCCGAACACGAGCCGATCTTCAGGCCCTCGTTGCGCAGCCCGGTGAGAGTGTCCAGTGCACCGGGAATCAGCGCCGAATGCACGGCGATCTTCTCGATCTGCAGGGGCATGAAACGTTCGTAGATGGCCGTGACGTCATCATCGGTCGGGGTACGGCCAAATACCTTGCGGTAACGCTCGGCGATTTCCGGCACATCGCACAGGGTGCGGATATGGTCCCACTTGCCCATGCCCATCGGCCCGCGGGCCTCATCGATGGATACCTCGACATCGAATTCGGCAAAGGCCTCGACGAAGATCTGGGTCGGGGCGAAGGAGCCGAAGTCGACGACGGTGCCGGCCCAATCGAGGATGGCGGCTTGCAGCTGGGTGGGGTTGCTGTAGTTCATGTGCGCGATTTCCTTCAATGAGGTGGGCAAAGGGGTCAGATATCCAGCACTTCCATTTCCCGCAGCACCTGTGCCACGGCATCGACGGCGGCCTGCATGCCCGCCGCACCGACCACACCGATGCAGCCGACGCGGAAGGTCTCGACCTGGGTCAGCTTGCCGGGATAGAGAATGAAACCCTTGGCCTTGACCCGCTCGTAGAAGTCCTTGAACTGGTAACGGGCGTCCGTGGGGGCGTGGAAGGTGACGATGATCGGTGCCTGGATGTCGGTGGGCAGGAAGCTGCGCAGGCCGATCCTGGCCATGCCGTCGAGCAGGGTCCGGCAGTTGTTGGCGTAGCGTTGATGGCGCGCTGGCAGGCCGCCTTCTTCAGCGTACTGTTGCAATGCTTCGTGCAGTGCCGCGACCACGTGGGTCGGCGGGGTGAAGCGCCACTGGCCGGTCTTGGCCATGTAGGTGTGCTGGTCGTGAAGGTCCATGGCCAGCGAGTGGGCGTTGCCTTCGGCAGCGGCCAGGGCATTTTTTTCGGCGAAGACGAAGCCCATCCCGGGCACACCCTCCAGGCATTTGCCGGAGGCGGCGATCAGTGCTTCGAACGGCACTTCACGGGCATCGATGGGTAGCGCGCCGAAGGAACTCATGGCATCGATGATCAGGCGTTTGCCGTGGTGCTTGACGACCTGGGCGATTTGGTCGAGCGGATTGAGAATGCCGGTGCTGGTTTCGCAGTGAATCAGTGCCACGTGGGTCACGGCCGGGTCGGCGGCGAGCAGGCGATCGACGTCGGCGGCGGTGGTCGGTTGGTCTTCGGCG
The DNA here is from genome assembly GCF_014268985.1 of Pseudomonas sp. RW10S2. Taxonomy (NCBI): domain Bacteria; kingdom Pseudomonadati; phylum Pseudomonadota; class Gammaproteobacteria; order Pseudomonadales; family Pseudomonadaceae; genus Pseudomonas; species Pseudomonas sp. RW10S2. Next base: position 70,696 of record NZ_JABWRO010000003.1, read on the forward strand.
GTTTCGAAGGTGCTGTAGTTGCGGCCCAGCACCTTGCAGATCTTCGCCAGGCGCTGGCCATACGCACCGTTGATCAGTACCAGGACCTTGCCATCACGCGGCACGAGGGTGCCGATGGCCGCTTCCACGGCAAAGGTGCCGCTGCCTTGCAGGGGCACACAGTGGTGGCTGGCGCTGGCGTCCAGAATCGCCAGCAATTGCTCGCAGACGCTGGCGGTCAGTTGGTTGAAGTCACGGTCCCAGGAGCCCCAGTCCACCAGCATGGCCTGGCGGGTGCGGATCGAAGTGGTCAGTGGGCCGGGGGTCAGCAGAATCGGGGCGCTGGTCATTGCGGGGCTTCCTCGCAGGCAGTGGGCTGAAATGACGGGGCTAGGTTGCAATTCGCTCAGTCATCAATCAAATTGTTTGTTGTTATGCCAGCCATAAGTCAGGCCGATAAATGAACCTGTTCCAACTCCGTGCCTTCGATGCCGTTGCCCGCGAGGGCAGCTTCACCCGTGCTGCGGCGCGCCTGTTCATCAGCCAGCCGGCGGTGACCGGGCACGTCAAGGCGCTCGAGGAGCATTACCAGATCACCCTGCTGCGCCGCACCGCACGGCGTGTCGAGCTGACCGAGGAGGGTACGCGTCTGGCGGCCATTACCCGGGCCATGTTCGGCCTGGCCGAAGAGGCCCAGGCGATGCTCGAAGCGAATCGTCAGTTGCTGACCGGGCGTCTGGAGGTCGCAGCAGACGGGCCGCACCGGGTCATGCCGATGCTGGCGCTATTGCGCGACCGCTACCCTGGCATCACCGTCAACCTGCGCCTGGGCAATGCCCAGGAAACCCTGGCGGCGTTGCTGTCCGAGCATGCCGATGTGGCGGTGCTGACCGAGGTGGAGCCGCGCAAGGGCCTGTATCTGCAGAGCCTGGGCGAGTCGCGTCTGTGCGCCTTGCTGCCGGTCGGTCATCCCTGGGCCGCCGAGCCGGGGGAGCTGGCGCTGAGTGCCCTGGACAAGCAGATCATGGTGCTGCGTGAGCCTTCGTCGATCACGCGGCAAACCTTCGACCAGGCGTGTGCCCAGGCCGGGGTGCAGCCGCGCGTGCTGCTGGAGCTGGACAGCCGAGAGGCTGTGACCGAGGCTGTGGCGGCCGAACTGGGCATCGGTATCGTTTCGTCGGTGGAAGTGGCGCACGATCCACGGGTGGTGGCGCGGCCCATGCTTGGCGAGGGACTGCTCAACCGGCACATGATCGGCTGTCTGGAGCGTCGCCGTGAGTTGCGCCTGATTCAGGCATTTCTAGGATTGGCCGTAGCGATTTGAGGACGAGCATTTGCGGTAGCTTTTCCTGCTGAACCTCGAGTGGCGTCTTGTCGATGGTATGGCCTTTACCCAAGGAGTCATGCCCATGCCTGCTGCTGAACAGAGCGTCGATATGCTTGACGAATTCATCGCGGAAAACCTTCCTGATTGGCTAAGCAAAGCGTCTGTGGAGGAGATCACTGCGCTGCGCGCAGCCTACGCAGAGCACCGGGCCAGCGAAGAGTTGCTGGTCCAGTCCTTTGCCGATGTGCAGCCACCCCATACATTCGCCAAGACGTTGCTGCAGGATGCAATCAGGGAGAGTACCGGAAAGACGCTAGATCTGGACCATGCGCTGTGGCGGGAGCGCTGGCAGAACTACAGCCTTCTGGGCGGTGAGGAACTGATCGTTCACCACAGCTTCGAACCGGCGCTTGATCACCTGATGCAGAATTTCGTCGAGAATCAATCCTTCGATGGCCACAGCGGACTGATCCACGCCGCGCCGGGTCAGCCCCTTGACACGGCGCCATTGTTGATCGACAGCAAGATACTGTCAGGTATTTGCCGCAGCGTAGACGTTGGCAAACACTACCAGGCACTCCTCGACAAGGTCGTGGACGGTGCGCTCAGCCTGGAACTGCGCGAAGAAAAGCGCCAACGGTTGGCGCTTGCAGTGGCGCTTGCCGTCGTCAAGAAACAGTTGAGTGCCGCAGACGTGGCCATGCTGCGCCAGGTGCTGGCTGGTGTGTCACCTTCCCATCCCGACAGCGCTTCAGTAAGTGTGAAACGCTTGCGGATACTGGGTTGCAGCTTGGCCACGGGCGTGACGTTCGAGTTGCTAGGCACCCCGCCGGGCAGTTTGCCTGCCGATGCTACGCGCACCGTTGGCATCATTCTGTACTTGGCCCATCGGCCCCTGCAGCGGTTCGCCTCGTGGGGCGACCTCAATACCTACTGCCAACAATTGCTGGCAGACCAACAGGGCCTGACACAGATACTGTACAGCCTTCAGATGAAGGATCGTGCCTCCTTCCTGACCTTGTTGCGCAAACGTCTGAAAGATCCCAAGCCCGACCTCGAAGTGACAGGCCATGCCCTGAGCAATGGGTTGTTCAACGACCTGACCTCATTGCATATCGCACAGTTACGGGCCGATTCGGCGTACCTGCTGGTATCGAACGCTACTGCAGATGAAAAGAACAAGCGGTCGCGCTTGGATACCTTGGAGTCGGTGGGTAGCAGCTTGCTGCAAATGGCCAGCTTCTTCGTGCCTGGACTCAACGAATTGCTGCTGGCGCAGATGGTGGTCGAAACCCTGACGGAGACCTATGAGGGCGTCACGGATTGGCATCGGGGGCATCAGCACGAAGCGCTCGAGCACTTGCTCGGGGTCGCCGAGACGGTGGCGGTCAACGCCGTCCTCGTCGCTGGCGGTAAGGCAGTGGCACAGGGTTTCAAGCGCAGCGCCTTCGTTGAAGCGATGGTGCCTGTTCAAACCAGCGCCGGTGGGCGTCTTTGGGTACAGGATCTGGAGCCCTATCGCAGTACAGACAAACCGGCGAACACCAAGTGCGGTCACGACGGTCTGTATCGCCATGGTGACCGTGCGTGGTGGCGGTATCAGAACCACGATTATGAAGTGCGCAACGATCCTCAGCGCGCGCAGTGGCATATGGTGCACCGTGCCGGCAACCGCAGGTTCAACCCTGGCCTGCAGTGGAATGGCGAGTGTGGCTGGCGGCTTGCCTGGCAAAAGCCGCAGCAATGGCAGGGCGCGCGGGTGCTGCTGGAGCACCTGTGGCCTCAAGCCTCGGAGTTGGATGCACAACAGTGTTCACAGGTCCTGACCATCGCCGACATCGACGAGGACGGCTTGTACGAGCGTGTCGCGCAGCAGCAGCGGCTCCCGGTGGCGCTACGCGATACCCTCGAGCGCTATGTGCTGGATAAACGTATAGACACCTTCTTCGCGGCCCTGCACAAGAATCAGCCGGCAGGTGACGAAGCGCTGATGCAGGCGTGTATCGATCAGCTGCCTGCCGAGGACCGAGTGGCTGCACGTCGTCGGCAGTCCATTCTGGACCGGGAGCACGAGTTGCGTGCCTGGGTGATGGACAAGCTTTCTGGCGATTATCTGCAGCGCGACGCCTTGATGGTGATCGTGACCAAGGATTTCCCGCGGTTGCCCGATGTCTATGCCCACGACATCGTGCAGCAGGCAAGCGTCGACCAGCGGCAACACATGGCGTTGAAGCTCGCCTTGCCGCTGGCATTGTCCGAGCAGGCGCGACAAGCGCTGGTAACGTCGCGTGTTTGCCGAATGCTGCAGGGCCTGTATCTGAAGAATGCCTATTCCGACCACTTGCCGGATCTGGTGTTCGCGTTATTGCGACGTGTCACGACATGGCCGTCGCGGACCAATTTCGAAGTGCGCCGCGACTCGCTGAGCGGGCATGTGCTCAGTCGCATGCACACCCTCGACCCTGCCTACCCGCCTAAGGTTCTGGTCCACCACCTTGGCCAGATGCAGGTGTACGAGGGTGGCCGTCGTCTGTTCACCGACGGGCAGCCGGCGCCTGGCGGCCTGCTGGAGACCTTGCTGCACTTCCTTCCCAAAACCGAATGCGAGCGCTTGGGCTGGACCGGCAGCGAGGCCATCGCCAAGATGCGCGCCGATCTGCAGGCCCGCCTGCCAGAAGGCCGCGGCCACCTGCTGGCGATGATGGGTATCAGCACCACGAAGCCCCGTTTCACAGCGCCGCGGCGCGTGTCAGGGGGGCGCTTCGGTTATCTGCTCAGTGGCCGGGGCGATGCCAGCCGTCTTGTCGAGCGCACGCTACAGGACCGTTTGCGCAGCTTGTACCCAGGCTTCGATGCCCAACAGCTCATGGCTCACTTGAGCTCGCTGGAGCGTCAGCCCGGTTCGACGTTCAGTGCTTTGCTGCGTGAGGAGGAAAGCTTTCGCCAGCTCGACCAGACACTGAATATCTGGTCCGAGGCAGCGAGCAGTGCGGTGCAAAGGCCGATTCGTCGCGTCGTTGCCGATGAACTGCGTCGTTGTTGGCGCAGGCAGGGTGTGGTGGCTCGCAACCGTGCAGATGGCCAGCCAGGTATGGCGCTGGTGCTGACCGGCCTCGGCGTGCGGGAGCTCCCTGCGCTGGCAACACAGACGGGTTTTCTCCATATAACCGAAATGACGCTGGTGAACATGCAGTTGCAGACGGTGCCTGCCGAGTTCCTACGACCGTTTGGCGAGCTATTGACCTTGAACCTGGACAACAACAACCTGACGACCTTGCCGAGCGGGCTTGCGCATCTGGGACAACTGCGTGAACTGACCATGGCCGGCAACCGCTTGCAACTCACTGCGGATGACTACACGACGCTGGCCGGCCTGCAGCAGTTGCGCGTCCTGGACCTTGGCAACAACCCGTTGTCGACGTTCTCTCTCGGCCTGGCAGGCCTGCCGCGCCTGCGTCAGCTTGGCTTGCGCGACACCTCGTTGACTGAGATCCCCGAATCGCTGGGCCTGGGGGTCTCGTTAGACTATGTCGATCTACGCGACAACTTGATCGACACCTTGCCACAAGGGCTGGGCGACTCCCGTATTTCGCTGCGTCGTGGGCTTGCCTTGCATGGCAATCCATTGCCGCTGGACTACCAGCAGCGTTGGTTGGGAATCCAGACCCCCTCTGAAAGCGATGCGAGCCTGGAGGGCGAGCCTGGCTCGATGCAGGTCTGGCAGGATGGACTCTTGGGGCCTGAGCGTGTGTCTCGGGCCATACAGTGGGACAGATTGAGCGACGAGCCGGGCAGCGGCGATTTTTTCCAGTTGCTGCATGATTTGGCGCGTACCAGTGATTTTCGCGTGGCGCGCTCGAATCTGCAGGAGAGGGTCTGGTCGGTGTTCGATGCGCTGGAGCAGAACACAGCGCTACGAAGGGAGTTGTTCGAATTGGCAAGCCTGCCGCGCTCCTGCGTCGACAGCGTCATTTCCTCGTTCGGGGCCTTGGAAGTGCTTGCACTGTCCTCCACGGCCGTGAGTGATATGACCAACGTTGGCGAGGCGCAATTGTTGAGTCTGGCTCGCCGCCTGTTTCGTCTGGACCGCGTCGAGGCCTATGCCCGCGAAGATATGCAGCGCCGCCGCAACGATGGGCGCGATGTCGATGAGGTGGAGGTCAGCCTTGCCTACCGGGTTGGCCTGGCGAGTGCGTTGGATCTGCCGGGACAGCCGAGCAGTATGCAGTTCGAAACGGTCGCTGGAGTGTCAGAGAGCGATCTGGCTGCTGCACGTGCGGCGGTCCAGGAGTCCGAGGCAGGCGAGGCGCTGATCACCTACATCAGTGAACGGGACTTCTGGTCCCGCTATCTGCGCCAGCAACACAGCGATAGCTTCGACGCGCTCGAGACGCCGTTCTGGGAGCGCATGGAAGCGCTGGATGCCCAGCGAAGTACCATGGACGACCAGACGTACCTGACGAATGTCAGCAAGCTTGCGAGCGAGCGTGAGCAGGTCGTGATCGGCGAGGCCAAGCGCCTGACCCGCGAGGCTCTGGCCCGGCTGGCAAACTGAGTGGCGCGCGGGACTGGCGTTTTTCGCCTGGCGGCCTAAGATGGCCGCTGGGCGAGCCCGGGACAACTGATGACCGAGAAAGACACCATCTCCATGCAACTGGTGCGCGAAGCACTCTTGCAGACCTGCCCGCAGGGCAGGGGTGATCCTGTGTTGCTGGCGCGTGCTGGCATCGACCCGCAGCAACTCGACCAGCCTCATGCTCGGGTCGGTGCCGACGCCTATGCGCGCCTGTGGCGCCTGCTGGCGCGGCGCTGCAACGATGAGTTCTTCGCCATGGACCCGCGTGGCCTGCGCAGCGGCAGCCTGGCCTTCCTCTGTCGGGCAAGCATGGCGCAGCCCACGCTCGGCGCCGGGCTGGAGACTGCCTTGGGGTTTCTCTCGTTGATGCTCGAAGACCTGCAGCCGGGGTTGGTGCGCCAGCAGAGCCTGGCCGAGATCGCGATCAACGAACCGCGCGATGAGCCCCGGCGTGCCTTCACCTATTTCACGTTCTGGATGATCGTCCATGGCGTCGCCTGCTGGCTGGCGGGCCGCCGCATCCCCATCCTCGCCATCGACCTGCGCTGTGCCGAGCCGCCGTTCTGCGACGACTATCGGGTGATGTTTTCCGAGAACCTGCAGTTCGAGCGCCCGCGCACGCGCATGATCATTGCCGCCGATTGCCTTGACCTGCCCCTCAGGCGCACGCCCGAGGAATTGCAGAAGTTTCTCGCCGAGGCTCCGGGCAACATCCTGGTCAAATACCGTGACCCTGAAAGCCTCGCCCGGCGCGTGCGTCGCATCCTGGGCCAGCTCGACCCCGGCCAGTGGCCCGACGCCGAACGCATGGCCCGCGACTTGTGCCTGTCGTTATCGACCTTACGCCGTCGTTTGGCAGAGGAAGGGCAGACTTATCAGGGGCTCAAGGATAGCGTACGCCGACAGCTGGCGATCGACTGGCTGAGCGAGGGCTCGCTGGCGATGAGCGATATTGCCGAACGCCTGGGGTTTGCCGACGCCAGTTCGTTCTATCGCGCGTTTCGTAAATGGTTTGGCTGCAATCCTGGCGGGTATCGAGCCTTCGTATTGGAGGGCACGCAGGTACAAGGCAAGGATTCCGGCTGAATACCGGGTGTCGCCTGCACCAAGGTGGAGGTTCCCAACATGAGGACACCTTCGATGACCACCCCTCTGGCGGCACCCAAAGCAGACCCTGTCGATGAGTTCATCGGCGAAAACCTGCCCGAATGGCTAAGCAAGGCGCCGCCGGCGCGGATCAAGGCTCTGCGAGAGGGTTTCGCCGCCCATCGTCGAACCGAGCAAGGCCTGGCAACAGCCTTGCAGCGTCTGGTGCCTCTGCAAGCGTTTGCCCTGCCATTGCTGCAGCAGGCACTGGAGCGCGATCTGGGCCTGAAGATCGACCTGCTGTCGGTGTTGTGGCGTGAGCGTTGGACCAAGTTTTCGTTGCCGGGAAACCAGGCGTTCGATACCTACCAGTCTCATCACCCGGCCCTCTACCACTTGTTGCAGAATTTTCCCGACGATGCCGAGTTTGGCGAGGGCAGTGGGTTCGTCGCCAAGCAGTCCGACGACCGCAATGTCCCGCTGTTGTTCGCTGACGCCAAGGGAGTGGCTCAGGCTTGCAACCGCTTGGACATCGGCAAACGCTATCAGGCCCACCTGACGGAGGTGTTCGACCCGTCCACCCTTGCGCTGTTGGTCGAAGACAAGCGCCAGCGCTTCGACCTCGCCATCGAAATTGCCGCGTTGAAAAAATCATTGGTGCGAGCCGACCTGGATCTACTGCGCTTGGTCAGTGCCGGCAAGCCCGTTTTTCACGTCAGCTACGACATCGTCAAGGTGCGGCAATTGGCATTGCTCGGCTACCCGCTGGAGGGAGCCTTGACCGTCGAATTGGGCAACGTCTGGCCGCCACGGGTGGTGCCGGCGAGCTTGCGCGTCGAGGCTGTGTTGCTGTACCTGCCAGATCAGCCGCTATGCCGATTCGACTCTTGGCGTGCATTGCAGGATGCACTGGTGACGCGCCTGCAGAGCCCCACGACCCAGGCGAAGCTCATCGAACGCATGGCCCTCAAGGATCGGGCGAGTTGTCAGCAACGCCTGAGTGTCCGTCTGAAAGATGCCAAACCCGACCTGGAGCCCAAGGGCGAGCTACTGACAGGCAATGTCTTCGTCGCCCTGGCCGACGCGCAGGTGAAAAGGCTGCGCAGCGATGCGCGCTATCTTGCGGTTCCGACCCAGCACGTCAATGACGATCGCAAATGGGCCAAGCTCCGAGCCCTGGAGCGCGTGGGTGAAACCTTTGTGCAGTTGGCGGGGTTGTTGGTTCCGGCGCTCAATGCGGTGTTGATCGGCGCACTGGTGGTGCAAGTGCTCGAGGAGGTGTTCGAAGGTGTCGATGACTGGACACGCGGTCACCAGCATGAGGCACTGGAGCACCTGTTCGGGGTGGTCGAAAGCGTGGCGGTCAATGCCGCGCTGGCGGGTGCGGGGCATTACGTCGCGCGGACCTTCAGCCGCAGCGCTTTCGTCGATGAGCTGGTGCCGGTGTCTACCCAGGCGGGCACCCACCGCCTGTGGCATGAAGATCTGTCACCTTTTCGAGTGCAGACGTTACCCGCCGGGGCGGTGCTGGGCGAGAACGGTCTGTACAGCGATGGGGTGAATCACTGGTGGCAGCAGGAGGGATACTTCCATTCAGTGCATCAGCCCGACACGCTCGGTGAGTGGCAACTGCGCCGTATCGATGGTCATGCGGGTTTTGCACCTTCGCTGTTCGGTAATGGCAAAGGCGCCTGGCACCTGGCTTGGCAACGACCAAGAGAGTGGCAGGGGGCGCGCACCCTGCTGACGCACTTGTGGCCTTGGGCAGTGGGGCTCGATGACCTGAAGACCGCGCAGGTTCTGCGGATCTGCGGTATCGACGAGGCCGCTTTGCGAGGGTTCGCCGTGGAGCGGCGCCCTCTGCCCGCTGTGCTTCGCGATACGTTGCTGCGCTTCACGGCCAGTGCACGCATCGATACGTTCTTCAATGCGCTCGAGCAAGATGTCGCACACGGCGCGGACGCGTCGTTGTTCGACTACTGCCTGGAGCAATTGGCGGATCCGGCGCTGGACGTCGAGAAACATGCTGGACAGATGATCGACGATGCGCCGCGGCTGCGTCAGGCGCTGATGACGCACCTGTCTACGCCAGCGTTGCCGGACGGTGCAGACCTGAGCCTGATCCGACGTGACTTTCCCGGATTGCCCGAGGCCTATGCGCTCGATCTGCTGTCTCAGGAAAATGCCGCGCTCGTCGAGCAGATGAACAGCCGCAAGCGCATTCCGCTGGCTCTCGCCGAGCAGGCGCGTGAAGCCTTGCAGTCGGCACGTATTGCCCGGGCGATCGAGGCACTGGTGCTCGGCAACAGCTACAGCGATGATTTGCCTGAGCTGGTGTTTGGCCTGCTGCGTCGCCATGCAGGGTGGCCTATGCAGATCAACTTCGAGGTGCGTGAGGGCAGCGCCTTCGGCCGCTTGACCAGTCGCCTGTTTCCCTCCGCTGCGACGGGTGAACTGAGGACGCTGGTCTGGAAAGAGGGGGCGCTGCGTGTCTACCAGGATGGCATCGACGCGGACGGGGCACCTGAGCCGCCCAGCGATCTGTTTGCCAGCCTCCTGGCCTTCCTGCCCGGCGAGCACCTCGAGCGCCTGGGGTGGTCTGGCGAGACCGGGACCACAGTCATGCGCACCGATCTGCTCGGCTGGTTGCCTGCCTCGCATGACGAGGTGGCGACCCTGTTGGGAATGACGGCTATTCGTCCCAGGTTTCGTCCTGGCAGACGTATGCCGGATGGTCGTTTTGGTTATCCGCTCAGTGGTCGCGGCAGCGCTGGCTCGCCGGCGGCGCGAACCTTGCGCACCCGTATACGGGCACTGTATCCGGGCTTCAGCGACCAGCAGGTTGAAACCTATGCCGAGCTGCTCGAGGGCCAGGGTTCCGCATTCGCAACCCTGCTTGGCGAGGAGCTGGAATTTCGACGCTTGGACCGAGCCTTGCGAACCTGGATTCAAGTTCCGGGGCTGGCCCCGGCGAGGGCGGCACGACAGGTGGTAGCCGATGAGCTGCTGCGGATCTGGCGTACAGAAGGCCCGGTCGTACACCACGGGGGCGATGCAGGCATGCGTTTGAGCCTGGTTGGAGTACCGGTCGGTGAGCTGCCGACCTTACCCATGAATACCAATTTCCGGCATGTCCAGGAGTTGGACCTGGTCAACCTGCGACTCTCTTCATTGCCTGCAGGGTTTCTCAAGTATTTTGGCCGACTGCGCAGCCTCAACCTCGCTAACAATTCACTCTCCAGTCTGCCGGGGGAGTTGGAGCGTTTGAGCAGCTTGCGCATTCTCAACCTGTCACGCAACAACTTGCGGTTGGGGGCGTCGGCGTACGGGGCGCTGGGGGGGCTGCGGCATCTGCGCGTCCTGGACCTCAGCCGTAATCCGCTAGGGTCGTTCGCCCTGTCGCTGCGCTCCTTGCAGCGGCTTCACGAGCTCGATCTGCGTGCGACCCAGCTGACGGTGTTTCCTGCGGGGCTGGAGCAGGCCGAATTGCTGGAGAGTGCCGATTTGCGTGACAACGAAATCAGCGCACTCCCCGATGGCGTGCTGCAAGCGCCCACTGTGCTGCGCCAGGCTTTGCGGCTTGAAGGCAACCCCTTGCCCGACGATTACTCCCAAATTCTATTGGGAGCACAGAGCCAGGCCGGGGCGTCGGCATCTGGATGCTCGCACGCTCTGGCTTGAACACTTCGAGGATACCGAGCGTGAGCGTCGCGCGGCACAGTGGGACCGGCTGCTCGAGGAGGACGGCAGTGAGGAACTGTTCGCGTTGCTCGGGCGTTTGGTGCAGAGCAGCGACTTCCGCTTGGCCCGAACCAACCTCGAACAGCGTGTCTGGACGCTGCTGGACGCGATACAGGGCGATACGCAACTGCGTGAAGACATCTTCAACCTTGCAGCAAACCCTACCACTTGCGTCGACAGCGTGGCTTCCTGCTTCAGCGCCCTGCAGGTCCGGGCGTTCGTTGCCAGCGGTTTGCGCGATGTGCCCGCAGCGCAAGCGCAAAGTACCCGACTGATGCTGGGGCGCAGGCTGTTTCGTCTCGACAGGGTCGAGCAGTACGCCCGTGCCGACATGATGCAGCGAGTCGCGGATGGGGCCGGGGTCGACGAGGTCGAGGTGAGTCTGGCCTATCGGGTGGGGTTGGCCCGCGACCTGGACCTTCCCGGTCAGGCTCGGAGCCTGCAGTTCGAGACGATTGCCGGCGTGACCCGCGCGGATCTTGATGCCGCGGCGGCACGGGTACGTGAAGCCGAGGCCAGTGACGAGCTGGCCCAATTCATCAGCGAACGCGACTTCTGGCTCGATTACTTGCGAACAACCGAGCCTGCACAGTTTGCGGCCATCGAAGAACCCTCGGACGATCAGATGTCGGCACTCGACGACCGCAGGGACGGGCTGACCGACCTGGAGTACCTGGCCGAGGCCAAATCGTTGAAGCAGTCGCGTGAAGCCGAGTTGCAGGCATTGGCGTTGCGCTTGACCCGCGATGCTCTGGGCGCGGGTCGCTAGATCGCTCGGTTGCAGGCCATGGTTGGAGTTCATTCCTCCTGCCGTGGCTTGAGGGGGCCGGCGATAGTGCATGGCGAAGTTTGCGAAAGGAGCCTATCCCATGACATCTGTTTCTCCCCCGACCGTCGGCAAACCCAGCGTTGCCGAGGCAGTCGATGACTTTATCCGCACCGGGTTGCCCGACTGGCTCAAGCGCGCCTCGCCGGCCCAGATCAACCGCCTGCGGGACCGCTTCAAGAGCAGCCGGGCCAGCCAGGACAAGGTACGTGCGGCAACGCTCGACCTGATCCCGCTGCACACCTTCGCACTCGAGCAGTTCACGGCCTTGCTCGGCGGCCGGTTGCCGAAGGGCAGTACGCTCGATCAGTTGCAATGGCTGGATGTCAGGCGCGAGTTTGGCCTGGTTCCGGGCGTGCATTGGCCGTTCTATCGACCGGATTACAAGCGCCAGCCAGGGTTGTTGCGACTGATGCAGAACTTCCACGCCGATGACGCCGTACTCGAGGGCAGCGGGCTTGTGCATCCGGGGGCCGATGCTGTGCTGTCAGGCCCGGCAAGCGATCTGGCACGCGACTGTCGCAAGAAAAACGTCGGCAGCCTTTACCAGGCGCAGTTGGAAAAGGTTTTCAGTGCGTCGAACTGCGCGCTGCTGGCCGAGGACAAGCGCTCGAGCTTGAGCCTTGTGATCGAGATTGCAGCGCTCAAGGGGGAGATATCGGCGCTTGAGCAGGTCGCCCTGCAGGATATCGCCCAAGGTCGACCCGAGCAGCACGAGACGCTGCTGCGAGGCTATCCCGGCATGCTGACGGTGTTGGGATACCGTATCGTCGATGGCTTGACTATCGCTCTGCGCGACGCTGCAGGTGTGAGCAAGGGCATCATCCTGTACCTGCCCAGCGACCCACAACATGCCCTGCGTCGCTACGACTCGTGGGAAGACTTGTGTGCCGCCCTGATCACTGCGCTTGGGGACAAGACCTACCTGGTGTTCTTCAGTGGCCTGATTGCGCTCGAGCAGCGCCCGGCGTTCCTGCAGACACTGGGCAAACGCTTGGCCGATGCCAGCCCGGACTTGCAGATCGAAGGCAGTACAGCGCAGGGCGAGCTGTTCGCGGAACTGGTGGCACAGCAGGTCCGACGGGTGAAGTCCGACGCGCGTTACCTGTTGGTGCCGACTGCTGATGCTGATCATGCTGCGACCCAGTCACGCCTGCAGGCGTGGCAGTCGGTCGGGCTTGGCCTGGCCAATCTGGCGGGGCTGTTCATTCCAGCGATCGGGGCGATGCTGTTTGGCCAGTTGGTGGTGCAGACCCTTTCGCAGGTGTTCGAAGGGGTCTTGGACTGGACCCGTGGTCATCAACACGAAGCCCTTGAGCATCTGTTCGGGGTGGCCGAGACCGTTGCTGTCACGGCTGCGGTGGCGGGAGGCGCAGCGGTGGTTGCGCGCGGGTTCACCCGCGCCAGTCATGTCGATGGCCTGGAACCTGTCGCTGTGCCGGGCGTCGGCATGCGTCTGTGGTCAAACTCGCTGGCCCCTTATGTTGCCGAGCCGCAACAGCCGCGCCTGCAGGATGATGGGCTTTATAGCAGTGCCGACACGCGCTGGCTGCGGGTTGGCAAACGTTTCTTCGCAGTGCACCAACCCTCGGCTAAAGGTGGCTGGCGCGTGCGTCATCCGCTGCGTGTGGCTGCCTATGGGCCGGCACTGGAAACCCTTGGCGAGCGTGGCTGGCGGCTGCACCTGGAGCGACCGCTGGAGTGGTCGGACGAGGCACGGATGCTGCAGAGCCTGTGGCCCCAGGAGCCGCTGTTGACCCGCACCGAGGCGATGGCCGTTCTCGACATGGCGGACATGAGCGTCGAAGAACTGCGTGGCTTGCTGGTGGACAACCGTGAGCTTCCGGCCAATCTGCGCGAGACGTTGCGACGCTTCGACGCGGACCGGCAGGTCTCGGCATTCTTCACGGCGTTGGCCGCGGATCAGGCACCCGCGGACGATGCGCGCATCGAGGCGTGGTGCCTGGCATTGCCAGGTTCGCGCAAGGCGGACAAGGCCACGCTGCGCACGACCTTGCTGGCGCAGGGATCCGCGCTGCGCCACGATCTGTTCCGGTATCTGGTGGCCGAGAACCTGCCTGCAGACCCGTTGTGTACGCTGTTGCAGCGCGACTTTCCCGGGTTGCCTGCCCGCTATGCCCAGCAGGCAACTGCCAGGGTGTCGAGCCATCTGCGCAAGATCGCCCTGGCTGAATCACGTGTGCCGTTGGATGTGGCGAACGACGCCCGCGGCCTGTTGCAGCTGGCCCGCCTGAACCGCGCTTGCGAATCGCTGTACCTGGACAATGTATACAGCGACGAGGGCGCCGAGCTGATCCTGGCGCTGGCGGCACGGCTACCCGGGTGGCCACAGGCGTTACGCCTGGTGCTGCGCGAAGGAGCCCTTGATGGGCGGGTGGTCAAGGCTATCGGACCGGTTGCCGACGCTGCCTCCCAGGTCACATTGGTGCACAAGGACTGCCAGTTCCAACGCTATGACCATGACGCACGGAAGCAGGGTGAACCTGCGATGTCCCTGGGACAGGCGCTGATCGACGCGCTGTCGGTCGAGGTGCGGACCGAACTGGGACTGGCAGGTGCAAATGCAGATTTGCTGTTGCGCACGGCGTTGCGTGCACAACTGCCGGGCACACGCAGTGAGCGTGTGCACCTGCTGGGCTGGACCCTGGGGAAACCGTGGTTCAACCCCGGACGGCGCATGGCCGATGGGCGTGTCGGGTATCCGCTCAGTGGGCGTGGGCAGCCCGGCTCGTCCTGGCAGGCGCTGCTGGATCGTCTACGCGCGATCTACCCGGATCTCTTGCCCGCCCAACTCGAGGCACGGCTGAGCCAGATGCAGCAGGTGTCCGGGTCTGTGTACCGGCGACTGGCCGAGCTTGAGCATGATTACGAACGGCTGGAGAGTGCACTCACGGGGTGGCTCAGCGCCGGGCTTGGCGGCAGCAGCCACGCCGCTCGCGTCCAGGCTGCCGAGCGCATGCGCCAGGCCTGGCGCCTTCAGGAAGGGCAGCAGACCCTGGTGCTCAGTGGCGCACAATTGCAGACCTTGCCCGCTTTCGCCCAATCGACTACGTTCGACAACGTTACCACGCTGGTGATCAGCGACACCTCGCTCAACCATATACCGTCCGATTTCCTGCGTTGCTTCAGTGCCCTGCGCGAGCTGGACCTGGGGGGCAATCATCTGCTGGCGGTGCCGCGAGGTATCGCCTGTCTGGTTGAGCTGCGTCGCCTGCGCCTGGCAAGCAACGCCATTCGTCTCGATGAGGCGGGTATCCAGGCGTTGACCGGCCTGCCACATTTGAGCCAGTTGGACCTGAGCAACAATCCGCTGGGGGCGTTGGTCCTGCGCTTCAATCACTTGCCGCAACTGCGCGAGGTCAGTGTGCGCCATTGTCGATTGGGCGCCTGGCCGGACGGTCTGGAGCAGTGCGGGTTTCTCGAGCGCGCCGACCTGCGCGACAACCAGATTCGTGTTGTGCCAGCGGCCGTCCTGCAGATGCCGAATGTTTTTCGCCGCGGCTTCATGGTCGACGGCAATCCTTTGTCGAACAGTGAGCTGCAAGGGCTCTATGGCCTCGACACGATCCAGGAGCACCTGCACCTTCCCGAGCGAATGGCCCGGCAGAATATCGACACCGTGCGCGCCGCGTGGTTGGACAGGGGCGATGCGGAGTTGCACAACGCGCGGCTGTTCCAGTGGAACACGCTGCAGGCGATGCCCGACAGTGACGGGTTCTTCCAGTTGCTGGGTTGGTTGACGCTCACCCAGGACTACGCCCAGGTGCCTGAGGTGCTGTCGACGCGGGTGTGGTCGGTGCTCGATGCCATCAGCGCCGACGCTGACCTGCGCAACCGGCTGTACGCGCTGGCCGATGAGAACCTGACCTGCCTGAATGCGGTCAGTGACCGTTTCAGTGACTTGCAGCGCTATGTAGCGATTGCCCGTGCCGATGCCAACACCTTGCATGAGCGGGGCATTGAGCTGATCACGCTCGGTCAGGGGCTGTTTCGCCTGGACCGGCTGGACCTGTTCGCCCGTGCCGACATCCGTCGCCGGGTCGAGGCCCGTGACAGTGTCGACCAGCTTGCGGTGCGCCTGTACTACCGCGTGAGCCTGCGGGAACGCCTGAGCCTGCCTTTCACTTCGCGGTTCATGGCCTATGCCTCGGCGGCCGAGGTGACAGATAGCCAGCTTCAGGATGCGTTGGTGGCGGTGAGGGCCGCGGAGTCGATCGAAGCCTTGGGTGAAAGCCTGAGCCAGCGTGCGTTCTGGCGACGCTATATGCTCGAGCGCCATGCTGCGGTCTTCGACGGCGTCGAAACGGCCCATCAGGCGCGGTTGGTGGCGCTGCAGGCCAGGGCTGACCAGCTTTCGGCCGAGGACCTTGCCCTGGAGATCGAGGCGCTGGGGGGGCAGCGGGACGTCGAGGAACTCGAGATGATCCGTGAGATGACCCGGCAAATGCTGAAGGGCAGGGAGCGAGGGCTTGGCTGAATGCTCTGGGCGCTGACGCCACAGTGACCAAACCGATCATGCCTGATGAGCGCTTTTGCCATTGTCCGCAAGCTCAGGCAGCGCGACTATCGTCGGACCAAGGGTTCAACTCCAACAACAAGAAACCAGGAGTCCGACGATGCGTGATTACGCCGAGGCCGCGCGAGCATTCGAATATGCCCGGGTTGCCGCAGCCGCCTTGCAGGGCAACCTGCAGGCACTCAATGCCTGTGTCGAGTGCTGTGACCGGCATGTAGGCGGCAACCTGCCTGCGCTGATCTGTGAAGACCAGGAGGGTAACGGCGCACGCTACAGTTTCGAGCAACTGCAGGCCATGGCGGCACGCATGGGCAATGTCCTGAAGGATCAGGGCGTGGGGCCCGGGGACCGGGTCGCCGGCCTGATGCCACGTACCGTCGAACTGCTGGTGACGATTCTGGCGACCTGGCGCCTGGGGGCGGTGTACCAGCCGTTGTTCACCGCGTTCGGCCCCAAGGCCATCGAGCACCGCCTGGAGCAGTCCCATGCCCGGGTGGTGGTCACTGATCGCAACAACCGCCCCAAGCTGGACGATGTCAGCGGATGCCCGACGATCATCACGGTCGGTGCCGCAGCGCACGAGCTGGATTTCCAGCAGGCGTTGGCGGCAGCGAGCGATCACTGCGAGCCGGTTATGCGCAGCGGCGACGACCCCTTCCTGTTGATGTTCACGTCCGGCACCACAGGGCCGGCCAAACCGCTCGAGGTCCCGCTGCGCGCGATTATCGCCTTTCAGGGCTACATGCGCGATGCCATCGACCTGCGCCCCGACGATACCTTCTGGAACCTGGCCGATCCGGGTTGGGCCTATGGCCTGTACTACGCTGTCACCGGCCCACTGGCGCTGGGACATGCCACCACCTTCTACGATGGTCCGTTCAGCGTCGAGAGCTGTGCACGGATCATCGACAAGCTGGGCATCAGCAACCTGGCCGGCTCGCCTACCGCCTATCGCTTGCTGATCGCAGCCGGTGAGGCGTTCTCGGCACCGATCCAGGGGCGCCTGCGGGTGGTCAGCAGTGCCGGTGAGCCGCTCAATCCCGAGGTGATCCGCTGGTTCGCCGAGGCCTTGAACGTGACCATCCACGATCACTATGGCCAGACCGAGTTGGGCATGGTGTTGTGCAACCACCATGGCCTGGTGCATCCGGTGCACTTGGGATCGGCTGGTTTCGCCATCCCCGGGCATCGCATCGTGGTGCTGGACGAAGCCGGCAACGAGCTGCCGGCCGGTCAGCCAGGGATACTGGCAGTCGACCGCGAGCAATCGCCGCTGTGCTGGTTTGGCGGTTACCACGGCGTCCCCACCAAGGCGTTCATCGGCAAGTACTACCTTTCCGGCGATACCGTCGAGCTCAACACCGACGGCAGCATCAGCTTCGTCGGTCGCAGCGACGATGTGATCACCACCTCCGGCTACCGCGTCGGCCCGTTCGATGTGGAGAGCGCGCTGATCGAACACCCTGCGGTGATCGAGGCGGCGGTGGTGGGCAAGCCTGACCCGCAGCGTACCGAGCTGATCAAGGCCTTCGTGGTGCTGGCTGCAGACCATAGCGCCAGTCCCGAGCTGGAAGAGGCCCTGCGCCAGCATGTGCGCCAGCGCCTGTATGCCCACGCTTACCCGCGTGAAATCGAATTCGTTGGCGAGCTGCCCAAGACTCCGAGCGGCAAGCTGCAACGCTTCATCCTGCGCAATCAGGAAATCGCCAAGCAACGCGCTGCGCAGGCCACCCCTGCTGGCGCCTGAAGGAAGACCTCCATGAACGTTCAACGCAAAAGTTTCATCGTCACCGGCGCCGCCTCTGGGCTGGGCGCCGCTACCGCACACATGCTGGTCGAGGCCGGCGCCCGTGTGATGCTGGTCGACCTCAACGCCGAGGCGGTCGAAGCCAAGGCGCGGGAGCTGGGTGACAACGCCCGTTTCGCAGTGGCCGACATCAGCAACGAGCAGGCCGCCCAAGCGGCGGTCGAGGCTGCCGTCAACGCCTTCGGCGGCCTGCACGGGCTGGTCAACTGCGCCGGTATCGTCGGCGCCGAAAAGGTCTTGGGCAAACAGGGACCGCATGGCCTCGCAAGCTTTGCCAAGGTGATCAACGTCAACCTGGTCGGCAGCTTCAACATGCTGCGCCTGGCCGCTGCGGCCATGGCTGAAGGGCCTGCGGACGAGGGGGGGGAGCGGGGCGTGATCATCAATACCGCCTCCATCGCCGCCTATGACGGGCAGATCGGCCAGGCGGCCTATGCCGCCTCCAAGGGCGCGATTGCCAGCCTGACACTGCCGACCGCCCGTGAACTGGCGCGCTTCGGTATCCGCGTGATGACCATCGCCCCCGGCATCTTCGAAACACCGATGATGGCGGGCATGACCCAGGAGGTGCGTGACTCGCTCGCCGCAGGCGTTCCCTTCCCACCACGCCTTGGGCGCCCGCAGGAGTACGCCGCGCTGGCCCGCCACATCATCGAGAACAGCATGCTCAACGGCGAGGTGATTCGCCTCGACGGCGCACTGCGCATGGCTGCCAAGTAAGGAGAAATACCCATGACCCTCGCCAACGATCCGATTGTCATCGTCAGTGCCGTGCGCACGCCCATGGGTGGCCTGCAGGGCGACCTGAAAAGCCTCACCGCACCGCAACTGGGCAGCGTGGCGATCCGTGCTGCAGTCGAGCGGGCCGGCCTCGATGCCGGCAGTGTCGAGCAGGTGCTGTTCGGTTGCGTGTTGCCCGCCGGACTCGGCCAGGCACCGGCGCGTCAGGCGGCGCTGGGTGCAGGCCTGGACAAGCACACCACCTGCACCACCCTGAACAAGATGTGCGGTTCCGGCATGCAGGCGGCGATCATGGCCCATGACCTGCTGCTGGCCGGCAGTGCCGATGTGGTGGTGGCAGGTGGCATGGAAAGCATGACCAACGCCCCGTACCTGCTGGACAAGGCTCGCGGTGGCTATCGCATGGGCCATGGCAGGATCATCGACCACATGTTCATGGACGGCCTCGAGGATGCCTACGACAAAGGCCGCCTGATGGGCACCTTCGCCGAAGATTGCGCCCAGGCCGGCGCCTTCAGTCGCGAGGCCCAGGATAACTTCGCCATTGCCTCGCTGACCCGCGCCCAGGACGCGATCAAGAATGGCCGCTTCAGCGCCGAGATCGTGCCGGTTGAGGTCACCGAGGGCAAGGAGAAAAGGGTTATCAAGGACGACGAACAGCCGCCCAAGGCCCGTCTGGACAAGATTCCCCAGCTCAAGCCGGCCTTCCGCGAGGGGGGCACGGTGACCGCTGCCAACTCCAGCTCCATCTCCGACGGCGCCGCGGCCCTGGTACTCATGCGCCGCAGTGAAGCCGACAAGCGTGGCCTCAACCCGCTGGCGGTGATCCACGGTCACGCAGCCTTCGCCGATACGCCTGCGCTGTTCCCGACCGCGCCGATCGGCGCCATCGACAAGCTGGTCAAACGCACTGGCTGGAGCCTGGCGGATGTGGACCTGTTCGAGATCAACGAAGCCTTTGCCGTGGTCACCCTGGCCGCGATGAAGCACTTTGACCTGCCCCACGACAAGGTCAACATCCATGGTGGCGCCTGTGCTCTGGGCCATCCGATCGGCGCTTCCGGCGCGCGCATCCTGGTGACGCTGCTGTCGGCCCTGCGCCAGAACAACCTGCGCCGCGGGATCGCGGCCATCTGCATCGGCGGCGGCGAAGCCACGGCGATCGCGGTCGAATGCCTGTACTGAGGTGAGCCATGCTGGTAACTGACGAGCAACAACAGATCGCCGATGCGGTGAAGGACTTCGCCCAGGAGCGCCTCAAGCCGTTTGCCGAGCAATGGGACAAGGCGCATCGCTTCCCGCGCGAGGCCATCGATGAGATGGCCGGGCTTGGCCTGTTCGGGATGCTGGTGCCGGAGCAGTATGGTGGCAGCGACACCGGCTATGTCGCCTACGCCATGGCCCTGGAAGAGATCGCCGCCGGCGACGGGGCCTGCTCGACCATCATGAGCGTGCACAACTCGGTGGGTTGCGTGCCGATCCTGAAGTTCGGCACCGAAGCGCAGAAGCAAGGTTACCTGGTGCCGTTGGCCAGCGGCGCGATGCTCGGTGCCTTCGCCCTCACCGAGCCCCAGGCGGGCTCCGATGCCAGCAGCCTGAAGACGCGTGCGCGCCTGGAGGGCGATCACTACGTGCTCAATGGCAGCAAGCAGTTCATCACTTCCGGCCAGAACGCCGGGGTGGTGATCGTCTTCGCGGTCACCGATCCCGAGGCGGGCAAGCGCGGGATCAGTGCGTTCATCGTGCCCACCGACACGCCGGGCTATCAGGTGGTGCGGGTTGAAGAAAAACTCGGCCAGCACGCCTCCGACACCTGCCAGATCGTCTTCGATGATGTGCGGGTGCCGGTGGCCAATCGCCTGGGTGAAGAGGGGCAGGGCTACAAGATCGCTTTGGCCAACCTCGAGGGCGGACGTATCGGCATCGCTTCGCAGGCCGTCGGCATGGCCCGTGCGGCGTTCGAGGTCGCGCGTGACTACGCCAAGGAGCGCCAGAGCTTCGGCAAGGTACTGGTCGAGCACCAGGCCGTGGCCTTCCGTCTGGCCGACATGGCCACGCGCATCGCCGTGGCCAGGCAGATGGTGCTGCATGCGGCAGCCCTGCGCGATGCCGGGCGCCCGGCATTGGTGGAAGCGTCGATGGCCAAGCTTTTCGCCTCGGAAATGGCCGAAAAGGTCTGTTCGGATGCCTTGCAGACGCTCGGCGGATATGGCTATCTGAAGGACTTCCCGCTGGAGCGCATCTATCGCGATGTGCGGGTTTGCCAGATCTACGAAGGCACCAGTGACATTCAGCGCATGGTCATTGCGCGCAATCTTTGAAGGAGCAGCTTGCATGGCATTCGAAACAATCCTGCTGGACATCCACGGCAAGGTCGGCCTGATCACCCTCAACCGTCCCCAGGCGCTCAATGCCCTGAACGCGCAGATCGTGGCCGAGATCAACCAGGCCCTGGATCAGCTCGAGCGTGATCCGAACATCGGTTGCGTGGTCCTGACCGGTTCTGCCAAGGCCTTCGCCGCGGGCGCCGACATCAAGGAGATGGCCGAGCTCAAGTACCCGCAGATCTATGTCGACGACCTGTTCAGCGACGCCGACCGCATCGCCAATCGGCGCAAACCGATCATCGCCGCGGTGTCGGGTTTTGCCCTGGGCGGTGGCTGCGAACTGGCGATGATGTGCGACTTCATTCTCGCCGGGGACAACGCCAAGTTTGGCCAGCCGGAGATCAACCTCGGCGTGCTGCCGGGCATGGGCGGAACCCAGCGCCTGACCCGCGCCGTGGGCAAGGCCAAGGCCATGGAGCTGTGCCTGACTGGCCGTCTGATGGGCGCAGAGGAGGCCGAGCGGGCAGGGCTGGTGGCGCGCGTGGTGCCCCAGGCCGAGCTGCTGGAAGAGGCGCTGAAGGTGGCGGCGACCATCGCCAGCAAGTCGATCCCGGTGAGCATGATGGTCAAGGAAAGCGTCAATCGTGCTTTCGAGGTGAGCCTGAGCGAGGGTGTGCGGTTCGAACGTCGCGTGTTCCACGCGGCGTTTTCCACGGAAGATCAGAAGGAAGGTATGGCAGCGTTCATCGCCAAGCGCGAGGCGCAGTTCAAGGACTGTTGAGGTTGAGGGGCAGCGCCAGGGCGCTGCCCCGCTGTTTCAGTCCGTGAAGAAGTATTGTTTCGCGTCGGCCAACGAGATCGGGCTGCGGTACACCTCTTCCTGAATCAGCGTCTGCGGGCTGGTGACCGTCTTGCCCTGGGCAAAGCGTTGGCTGGCCAGCTTCAGATGGCCGGCAACGAAATCCACTTTGGCGGCGGTTTTCGAGCGATAGTGAAAGTGGGCGTACCAGATCGCCTGCTCGTCGTGTTGCACGACATATTCGTCGAGGAAATCAGCAGGCCTGCCCTTGACCTTGGTCAGGGCTTTGCGCGTGCCAACAGGACTGATCGTCACCTGGTTCTGCTTGATCAGGAATTGCAGCTCACCCATGCGCGGTTTTTGCTTGAGTGCCGCTTTGGTACGCAGCCTGAGGCTTTCGGTCGTGAGCTGTGCCGCAAGGTCCTCGATCTCCTTGATGACGACCGCCGCGTCGCTGTCTGCGCTGGCCTCATCGGTGGCATTGTCCGCAGTGAGACGGCGTTCTATGGCCTCGCGGGCGCTGTCGAGGCTGGCGCGATGGTCGGTGAGAATTTCCTCTATCTCCACCGGCAGGTAGTTATTCGAGTACGACTTGCCTAGGCGTACCAGCTCCATGCGTGCCGCAGCCATGCAGGACTTGCCGCTCTTGAGCAGGCGCTTGAGCTTGGGCGGTTGTGCCGGAACAGGTGCTGCCTCGGGCGCTGCTACTTCCAGCTCGACCCAGCGATCGTCCTGGAGTGTGTAGCTGCGAGAGGGTGTCTCACTTGCGGGGGTGGGGATGTCGACGATGTTCGGATTGCCTTCACGTACTGTACCTAGCAGGATGCCATGCTCCTGTGTCTCGATCAGCCCGGGCAGTTGCGCTCGCAGTTGCTGGACCGTGCTGACCGGGATGAACTCAGGCAGCTCGTCGGCCTCCTTGGTCACGTCGTTCGTGAACGCATCGAAATCCTGTTCCATGCGCTTTAATTCATCATGGCTGCGCTCTGGGTCCATATGGCTGATCAGATTGTTCAGTTGTCGCCGAGCCGTTCTGAGCTGGCCGGTGATGCTGTGCAGGACCCGGGCGGTAACTTCCTCTCCCGGGCTCTTCAACCTGGCCAGTTGCAGGTGCTGGGTGATGCTCATCTGCAGGTTGTTCCAGGCGCGCTTCATCCAGAAGGAGCCGTCCTCATCCAGTTGCTGGAGCATGGTCATGCGGTTGGTGCAGGCTTCGATGCGCATCCAGCGCAGCACCAGGTTCGAGGGGGGCTTGATGCCACCTTGGTCCACCACCTCGATGTAGCTGCTGATCTCGGGCTGGTGTTCGCTGCGCAGCTTTTCGAGTTGTGCTCTTTGCTCGGTGAGCAGGGAGCCGTGCTCTACCATCTGGTCCAGCAGCAACAGTATCTTCTCGATGCATTCGGTGAGGGTGGTGGCCTCTGCAGGGGTTATCTCATGGCCGCTGTTCTGCCGACCGTACATTTCGAGCATTCGAGCGCGTAGTGGTTCATGCAAGCGATTCAGTGCACGGAAGACCTCCTGTTCGCAGCGCACATGCTGGCTGAGGGCAAACGCTCGGCGGATCTTGTACTTCTCCAGTACTGCGCGCTCGTTGCGTTGTCTGAGGTGCTCCAGGTGTTGTCCCCAGAAAGTCGAGCATTCCTTGGCGGTCCCCAGGTACTTATGCAACGACGCTTCATCCTCCTTACCCCCGACTTCCTTCACTGCATCGACCAGCATCTGCTGACGGCTTTGAGATTGCGCGCGTTCCTCGATGATTGTCGCGTTCAGCGTTGCCAGGGCCTTTGCGTTTTCGGCCCTGAGCTGTGTGATTCGCTTGCCCAGGGGCATGCCACCCTTGAGGTGCAGACGCAGGTCCAATCCCCAGCGGCCATCCTCCTCGCGGCGAATCCAGGGGCCCAGCTTGTCCGGGTTGGCGGTGTCGATGATGCGCTGACGCTGTGCGACAGGATCCAGTTGTACCTCGTAGACACTGCCGCCGAGTGAGACCCAGGTGCGTGCGTCATGCAGGAACAGGCCCTGCAATGCACCCTGAGGTATCGGAGGCCCCAGTTCGTCGATCTCATAGGGCGCCCGCAGCGCCAGCAGCGACTGACGCTGGGTACTGTCGAGCTTGAACAAAGGATTGCTCCAGGAGAAATCGGCCAGAGGATCGGCGCTCCCGTTTACCAGCGTCGGCAACTGATCGCGGTTGGGCGTGGCCAGCGGGTCGACGATAGGGGGCTCCAGCGGTCGTTGTAGGTCGATCCTTCGACGAGCATGGGCGAACAGCAGTGTGGCGAGGTTCAGCAACAGTTCCACCAGGCTGGCGGCACGGTCACTGGTGTCCTGTGGCCGGTCGCTGGTTGCCTGGAGGAAAGTGGTTTCCATCTGCACGATCCAGCCCGCAGTAGCCACGGATTCGGGCGCGAAAGGCAGTACCGTATTGAGCAGCAGCCAACCCAGTGTCTGCCAGCGTGCCCAACGTGCCTGTTCGCTGCTTTGCGCATGGCTGCTGAATTGCGCAATGGTTTCCTCTACGCAGGCCTTGTACAGCGCTGATGCGGGGTCTGGGCAGGGTGGTTCGATCGACAGCGACGCAGGGGCGGGCTTGCCGAACGGCACCGCCCAATCGTCCTCTCCTGGATGAAACAGGTGCGGTTCGCGAAAACCGCCGTAGGCGTATACCTTGCGCGCCTGTTCCGGGAGCCGTTGCAGGATGTCGTCCTGCAGGTCGCCAGGTGTGGCGAGCGCCTCGAACAGCGCCATGCGGTCCTGGAAGTACGACAGGGGGGTGGCCAGCAGCGGGCGATAGAGCAGGCATGGGCCACCATTGTAGGCATTCTGCTCGATCAGCCAGGTATTGCTCACAGGATCAGGGCTGGCATCGAGGCTCGACAGCAACGCGAAGGGTCGAAGGTACCACTGAGCCGACTGGGTCGGCGGGGTGGCAAACACTTCGGCGATCTCTCTGGAGAGGTCGGGGCCCGACGTCAGGCCGCGCAGGTTCAGGTCCATGACCAGCAGCGGCAACTGGCTGCGCAACTGTTTGCGCAGCAGCGCTGTGCGACGCTGTGCGGCTTGCGGGTCCTCGAGCAACTTGGCGCGCAGCATTTGCGGGTAGTGCTTTGCGATGTCCGCCTGGGTGATCAGTGCGCGTAGGTAGGATTCGTCGAACCATGCCGGCACGTCACTGCCATCGATGGATTCGACCACCACTTTGCCAGGTTGCAGCAGGCCCAGGTTGGCAATGGCCAATTGCGCGAGATCGAATCGTTCGACGTGAATGCTGCCACTGGTTACCAGGGAACCTGCCCCGGGTATTGCGACGGCAGTGACCTGATGGTTCGCGACGCGCAGTTGCTTGAGGTCAAGGTCGAAATCGGGATGGTTTTTCAGGATGCATTGGTAAAGCTTGGCATAGGCAAATGCCTGTGCGTCGAGAATACCGTCCAGCCAGCCCTTCCTGCCGGCGCCTTCGTAGGTCTGTGCGATATCGGTCAGTACCAGGGCATAGCGCTGCAGTTGCTCCGGTTGTGCGTTGCGTAACCACACCGGCAACTCCGCGGCCAGGCGGTCATGGGCTGCAGTGTCGTCGATACCGCACAGGCTCAGCATCGAGGTGATGCGGTCGAGCGCCAGTGCGAGTTCGTTGGGGCGTTGAAGTCGGTCGGGTATCGAAGTGACAGTGAGTGAGCCATGCAACTGTTGCTGTAACAGGCCGCTGGCCTGGTTGTCGAACGGTCGACCGGGGATTCCGATCAGGCGCATCATTTTCAGTGCAGGCGGTAATACGGCGGGTAGACGCCGCCTGGCCCGGGCCAGCATCGCGTTACGGCTTTGATACTGCAGTAATCGACCACTGGTGGTGAACAGCAAGGTGACCGCCTCTTTATCTTCAGAGGCCGGGCTTTCGATCAACAAGGCACTGGCAAGGTCCGGGTCGAGTTGCCAATTGTCCAGCATATCCAGGCGCACGTTGTGCAGAACGGGATCCTGAGTATCCGAGGTGCCGTCCAGCAGTTGTTGGGCAACCGCCAGCGTCCTGTCGTCCATCCACTGCTCCTTGCGGTGCTCGTCCAGTGCTTTTTTGTAGCGCTCACGCAGGTATTGGCTGCACCATTGCCAGGGCGACTTGCCGTCATGTTTGTCTGCATCCACCCAATAGTCAGTCAGCGCCTGGCGATATTCCTTTAGTAGAAACGGTGCGGTTTCGTTGATCAGGGCCTCGATCGGGTGCAGTGGGGTTTCCAGTGTCTTGTCGTCAAGGCCTGGCTGAGTTTGGACCAGTGTGTCTTGCAGTGGTGTGAGGTTGAGGGTCGTCTTGAGGATGTGGCGCTGTATCAGCATGCTGGTCAGGGAGTGCTGGTAGGGGGCTGTACCGGCCTTGCCTGTGCTGCGAATGGACAAGGTCGCAGGATCGAGTGAGGGATCCAGTTTGCAGGCCAGCCATTGCTGCTTGAGCATACGACTGGCTACATCCTGAAGCGAGGGTCTTGTCTGGAAGTGCTTGGCAATCTCGCAATCCAGGTCACCGACCTGTGGGTGGGGGCTAGAAAGGCTCATGGCCGAGGTTCCTTTATGAAGGGGAACCCCAGATGATCATCGTCGACAGGTGGGGTAGAGGTAGCTTGTCACTACCTGGAGCGGGGCGTTCGGCGTTGCAGCTGCAGGCTGACAGCATGGCGCTGTTGCTGCATATTATCGGGGCGTGCGTTGCCATCCGTGCTGGTGCCCACCCCCGGGTATGATCCTGGGGTAATCCGTCCGATTCGGCAGATTCCTCTGTCATTTCTGTTGCCCCACGGGGCCGCGCACCTTAGACTGCCGCCCCCTGTAAAAGAGTGCCGGTTGGCGCTTGAAGAATTCCGTTGCCTGCGAGCCATCGCCGGTGGCACCCGAATCGCCCAAATGCACATTTTTTCATAGAGAAATCGATGACCAAGGAACAGTTGCTGGCCATGTCGGCCGATGACTACATGAATGCCGATCAGCTCGGGTTCTTTAGCGCGCTGCTGCAAGCGATGAAAGTCGAGACCCATGAGCGCATCGAGCTGAGCCGCGCCACCATCGAAAGCTTGGACACGCCTTCTGATCCGGCCGACGTGGCCTCGGTCGAAGAAGAGCGTCATTGGCTGGTCAATGCCATCGAGCGCGATCAGCGCCTGCTGCCGCAGCTGGAGATGGCCCTGGGCCGTATTGCTGACGAGAGCTTTGGCTGGTGCGATGACAGCGGCGAGCCGATTGGGCTGCAACGCTTGCTGATCAGCCCGACCACCAAATACTGCATCGAAGCCCAGGAGCGTCACGAGCAGCTCGACCGCCACCAGCGGCAGATCTGAACGGACACACTCGGCGCAAGGCCCTGCGGAGCAATCCGCGGGGCCTTTCGCGTTTCCGTAGGGGCTGAAAACATGTCGATTTGTTGCGATTGATGCAATACAGCTCTACGGGCGAGTGCTTTTTCTCGGCTTTGGAGGACCGTATTCTACCCATGTAGTTAGCTTGCTAATTAAGTGGAGAGAAATGATGCAATCCCGGGTCAATGTGGCAGTGATGATAGGTTCCGGCGTACCTGCGATGCTGCGGGCCCGAGGGCAACGGGCGTGCTGGGTGGTGTTGGTCGATGGCGAGCGTCGTGGTACTGCCTTCGCCAGCCGGGCTGAAGCGTTGGAGTGCCAGGCCGCCTGGTTGCAGCAACTGGCGAAGGGATATGCGGCTTAGCGGTCCAGGCTTCGCGCCAGCTCGCAGGCTGCCAGGTGGCTGCGGCGAAACCCCATGACCCGGCCAGTGGTACGCTCGGTGATGTGGAAGAACGCGACGCCGGCGGGAATTACCACGAAACGTGCGACGTTGCGTAGAGGTCGGATGTAAGAAATGTTCGAGACCTCTCGACGGATTTCGGTGTTTTCGTGCATATTCTTTCCCCTGTAAATGCATGGACGAATATCGGACCCATTCTGCCGAGGGGCCTGGCTTTATCTATTGCATCTTTTCTGGCGGCATTGTTGTCAGACAAAACTGTTCCCCATGCGGGATCTATGCCGAGTGTTCTCCAGGGGTTTTGTTGGCGTGCGAGTGTAAAAAATCCTACTTGCCGTATCGATGAGCCCCGCAGACGCTTCAAGCATTGTGTCACTAACCTTTCAGACATCACTTTGAAATGGCCGCCGCGTCACGCCTTCACGACTTCGTGTGGCGGCGGGAAACAACCGGTTCGAGGATCACTTCATTGGCAGTTAGTACTCTGGATACCCACGCCCTGTTCGCTTTGGGCGACTTGCGGGCCAAGTTGGTCAAGCTCTTTCAGGGCCGTTTCATCTACGTCACCGAGCAGAACCCCGATGGCCTTTACATGGCCGAGATCGATACCGACAACGCGATGGTTGTCGATGACAAGCAACGTCTGGAACTGAAGGTCGGGGATCACTTCCGTGCCGCCGTCCTGCCCAGCCGCGAAGGTGGCAAGCTCGAGCTTCGTTTTCGCGAGATCAAGTTCAATGTATATGGGGTGGGTGACTATGCGTTCGTCTCGGTGCCCGAGGGCGACGGCATTGTCTTCCGTGACGGGCAGGGCGTGATGCTTGTGTTCGCTGCCCAGTCCCAGGTGGCGGAAGGCCTGGGCAAACTGCTCAAGGCGGTGACCGGCAAGGTCGCCAAATGGCGCAAGGGCGAGCTGACCACTTTCAAGGCCAGTGAATGAGTGGCGACGATGCGTTGCCTGCGGGGCGCGCCGAGTTTCACCAGCGTCACAAGGCTCAAGCCATTCGGGACGCCGAGCGCCTGATCGCCCATCGAGCACAGTTGAAAGAAGGCTGGCTGTCCTGGGTAGCGGGTGAGCTCTATCGGCTCGGCCCGCCTCCTTATGTGGCCATGGTGCGGCGCGAGCTGCAGCGCCTGACCCAGCACTGACAGCGTTGACCATTCAGATCCGACTGGCGCTCAGTTGCCCCGGTCGCCACCGCTGCTGACCTCATCCGGCACCTGCTCTCCAGACATGCGTTTGCGGAACAGGGCGGCCCGCGCGAGCAACAGCGTAGTCACCGGCACGGTAATCGACAGCAGGATCGGTATCAGCCAGGCATGCAGCACCGGCCCCTGCTTGAGACCGGAAAAGTACAGGATTGAGGCGAGGCTGACGCACCAGGCGCCGATGGTCGAGGCCAGTGCCGGGGGATGCATGCGTTGGAAGTAATCCTTCAGGCGCACCAGTCCGATTGCACCGACCAAAGCGAACAGGCTGCCTGTAAGCAGCAGTACGGCCGTGGCAAGCTCCAGCCAGAACGGTAGTTCGACAGTCTGGATCATTCGATCACCTCTCCGCGCAGCAGGAACTTGGCCAGGGCAAAGGAGCCGACGAAACCGAACAGGGCGATCAGCATCGCACCTTCGAAGTAGGTATCACTGGCATAGCGGATGCCCAGTACCAGCATCATCAGCATGGCCAGGATGTACAGGTAGTCCAGCGCCAGGACCCGGTCCTGCGCCGAAGGGCCGCGGAACACCCTGACCAGCGCCAGGGCCATGGCGATGATGAAGATGAACAGGCTGGCGAGAATGGCGTTGGCGAGCAGGCCAGTCATTCGAAGATCTCCATCAGCGGGCGTTCGTAGGTGTGCTTGAAGTGTTCGATGAAGGCGGCTTCGTCGTCCAGGTCGAACACATGCAGCAACAGGATGCTGCGATCCAGGGCCAGCTCTGACCAGACCGTGCCGGGCACCACTGTGGTGATCATCGACAGGGCGGCCAGGCCATGGGCGTCGCGCAGCGACAGGGGGATGTGCACGAAGGCAGAACGTGGTGGATGGCTGCTGGCTCGCAGCACGCCTCGGGCAACCTGCAGGTTGGAGAGGATCACATCCAGGCCCACACGGCCGATCAAGCGTGCAATCACCAGCGGGCGGCGGATATGGGCGTGTTGCGGGCGCAATGGCGCCATCAGCACGGGTGCAAGGATGCCGAGGGCGGCGCCAAGCAGCAGATTGCCAGGGCTGACGGAAAGGTTCAGCACCAGCCACAGCACGAACAGCGCCAGTGACAGTAGCGGGGCGGGGAACAGCCGGTTCATGGTTGTACCTGCGTCATGGTGGTCGGCCCAGGCACGGGGCGGGTGGACATCACCGCTTGGATATAGGCGTCGGGTGCCTGCAGGCCAGCGGCGGTGTCCTGGGTGTAGCGCAGCAGCGGCTCGGCCTGGATGCTGAGGGCAATGCACAACCCCAGCAGTAGCACGATCGGTACGCATTCATAGCGGCGCAGCAATGGCGATGGCCGCTCCTCCGGTTTCCAGAAGCGCTGGATGCCCACGCGGCCGAAGGCGATCAGCGATGCCATGCCCGATAGCAGCAACAGGGCTACCAGGCACCAACCCGCCGCTGACAGGGGCTGCTCGGGTGGCATGCCCAGGCCTTGCGGGTTGAACAGTGCGCTGATCAGGTTGAGCTTGCCGATGAAGCCGGACAGCGGCGGCATGCCAATGATCAGCAGTGCGCAGGCGATGAAGCTCAAGCCTAGGAAGGCCATGGTCCAGGGAATGATCTGACCGATCACTGCCTTCTGCTCGTCGTCGAGGTTGATGCCCTTGGGTGGGTGCAGGGACTCGAGCGGCGGCGGGATGGCGTCCTCTTCGTCGTCCAGGGGCGCTTCGTTGGCCGAGCGCGAGCGCTCGATCAATTCGGCCAGCAGGAACAAGGCGCACAAGGCCAGGGTGGAACTGGTGAGGTAGAACAGTGCCGCGCCGGTGAGGGCCGCCTGACCAAAACCGACCGAGGCCAGCAACGTGCCAGCCGAGACCAGGATGCTCAGCGCGGCGAGACGCTCCAGGCGCTGGGCGGCGAGGATCGAGACGGCAGCCACCGCGAGGGTGACGAGGCCGCCGTACACCAGCCATTCCCCACCGAAATTCGCCGAGGCGCCTGCCTGGCCCGAGAACAGTAACGTCCACAGACGCAGCACTGCGTACAGGCCGACCTTGGTCATGATGGCGAACAGTGCAGCGACCGGTGCGCTGGCCGAAGAGTAGGCAGGCACCAGCCAGAAGTTCAGCGGCCAGACACCGGCCTTGACCAGGAATGCCATGGCCAGGATCGCCGCTCCGGCGTGCAGCAAGCCGCGATCGGCCTCTGCAACCAGCGGGATCTTAAGTGCGAGGTCGGCCATGTTCAGTGTGCCCGTCACGCCATAGAGCATGGCCGCGCCGACCAGAAACAGCGACGAGGCGAACAGGTTGATGGCGATGTAGTGCAGCCCGGCCCTGACCCGCGCGCGTCCCGAACCGTGCAGCAACAGACCGTAGGACGCCGCCAGCAGTACCTCGAAGAACACGAACAGGTTGAAGAGATCGGCGGTCAGGAACGCGCCGTAAAGGCCCATCAGCTGAATCTGGAACAGTGCGTGGAAGCTGGCGCCGGCACCGTCCCAGCGGGCACGGGCGAACAGCAGGGCGCTGACGCCGATGACTCCGGTCAGGGTAAGCAGCAGTGCGGACAGGTGATCGAGTACCAGCACGATACCGAACGGCGCCGGCCAGTTGCCGGGCAGGTAGACGCCGATGGACTCGGCCTGGCCCTGGCCGCGTACCCACATCAGCAGCGTCACGGCGATACCCAAACCGATCAGGCTCGACAGCAGGTTCAGGCGCGCCTTGAACTGGCGGTGCTTTTCGCCGATCAGCAGCATGATCGCAGCGGTTACCAGTGGTAGCAGGATCGGGGCGACAATCAGTTGATTCATCCAGCTCATTCCTCACGCTCCCGGCCATCGACATGGTCGGTGCCGGTCAGGCCACGCGAGGCCAGCAGGACCACCAGGAACAGGGCAGTCATGGCGAAGCTGATGACGATGGCAGTCAACACCAGTGCCTGCGGTAGCGGGTCGGTGTAGTTCAGCAGGTCCTGTGGGACGCCGTCCTTGATGATCGGCTCCTTGCCGATGAACAGGCTACCCATGCTGAAGATGAACAAATTGACGCCGTAGGAGAGCAGGCACAGGCCCATGATGACCTGGTAGGTCCGTGGGCGCAGTACCAGCCAGACTCCGGAGGCGGCCAGTACGCCGATGGCGACTGCGATGACTTCTTCCATCAGGCGGCTCCTGTCTGGCTGGATTTAGGATGGCCTGGGCGATAGGCACGTACCGATTGGTGTGCCAGGGCGGTCAGGATCAAGAGCGTGGAGCCGACAACCACGGTGTACACGCCGATATCGAAGAACAAGGCGCTGGCGACATGGATGTCACCGAGCAACGGCAGATGCAGGTGCGCAGTGTGGGTGGTGAGGAACGGATAACCCAGCAACATGGCGACCGCGCCGGTGAGCGTGGCGCACAGCAATCCGGTGCCCATCCAGCGCAGCGGCCGTAGGCTCATCTGAGCCTCGACCCACTGGGTGCCCGCGACCATGTACTGCAGGATGAACGCCACCGACATCACCAGCCCGGCGACGAAGCCGCCGCCTGGTTGGTTGTGGCCACGCATGAACAGGTACATCGAGACCAGCAGGGCGATCGGCAGCAGCAGACGTACCAGCACCGCAGGCACCATCATGAAACCCAGTGCGGTGTCGGTCACATGCCGTGGGTTGACCAGGTCGGTGATCACGTCCGGCGCCAGTTGGCGCTGCTGTGTCGGCAACTGCA
Organism: Pseudomonas sp. RW10S2; assembly: GCF_014268985.1. Lineage (NCBI taxonomy): Bacteria > Pseudomonadati > Pseudomonadota > Gammaproteobacteria > Pseudomonadales > Pseudomonadaceae > Pseudomonas > Pseudomonas sp. RW10S2. Next base: position 103,059 of record NZ_JABWRO010000003.1, read on the forward strand.
TGCTTTCTTTCGGCGGGCGGAAGCGGCGCAGCAGGGCGAAGACCGTTAGCGCCACTGCGACCAGCACAGTGATTTCACCCAAGGTATCGAAGCCGCGGAAGTCCACCAACATCACATTGACCACGTTGGTGCCGCCGCCTTCGGGGAGTGCGCGGCTCAGGTAGAACGATGAGATGTCGTTGGGCGTGGGGCGCGTCAGCATGGCGTACGACAGCAGCGCCATACCGCCGCCGACCAGCACTGCAAGTAGCAGGTCGCGCAGGCGTCGCAGGCGTGCACGCTCCTGGCTACCAGGCAGGGGCGAGACACCTTCGATTCGGCGCGGCAGCCAGCGCAGGCCCAGCAGGATCAGCACCGTGGTGACGACTTCGACCACCAGCTGCGTGAGTGCAAGGTCAGGAGCAGAGAACCAGACGAAGGTGATGCAGGTCATCAAGCCGCAGACGCTGACCATGATCAGCGCCGCCAGACGGTGGTACTTAGCCTGCCAGGCTGCGCCGATGGCGCAGGCAATTGCTATCAGCCACATGGCGACGAATACACCGGACCCGGGGATCTTGGGGCGGTCCCCCCAACTTATGCCGCTGTACAGCATGGGCGTCAGCCCGGCGAGGAAGGCGGCAACGACCAGCATGAACAACTGAGTCTGCAAGCGGCGGCTGGTCAACAGCCCTTCTAGGTGCCGGGCCAGCAGCATCAAGCGTACCAGTCCATGCTCGAACAGCCGCTTGCCATTGAAGCGTTCGATCAGCGGCGGGTAGGGGAAGCGGCCCAGGCGCAATTGTTTGCGCAGTAACAGGTAGAGCACTACGCCGCCGCACATGGCGATCAGGCTCATGATCAAAGGCGCGTTCCAGCCGTGCCAGATGGCCAGGCTGTATTCTGGCAGGGTGCCGCCTACCACCGGCAACGCTGCGGCAGCCAGCAGCGGGCCGACCGACTGGGCAGGGAAGATGCCAACTACAAGGCAGGTCAGGACCAGCAACTCGACCGGAGCGCGCATCCAGCGCGGTGGTTCGTGCGGTGTATGCGGAAGGTCCTGGGCGGTCGGACCGAAGAATACGTCGACCGTAAAGCGTAGGGCGTAGGCAACACTGAACGTGCCTGCGAGGGTGGCGATCACCGGCAAGGCGGCCTCGACCCAGGCACTGGAAGTAATGAATACGGTTTCGGCGAAGAACATTTCCTTGGAAAGGAAGCCGTTCATCAGAGGCACGCCGGCCATGGAGGCACTGGCGACCATGGCCAGGGTGGCGGTATAGGGCACCAGGCGTATCAGTCCGCTGAGACGGCGGATGTCGCGGGTGCCACTTTCATGGTCGATGATGCCGGCGGCCATGAACAGCGAGGCCTTGAACGTGGCGTGGTTGAGAATGTGGAACACCGCCGCAACTGCTGCAAGCGGGCTGTTCAGGCCCAGCAACAGGGTGATCAGGCCCAGGTGGCTGATGGTCGAATAGGCCAGCAAGCCCTTGAGGTCATTCTGGAACATCGCCGCGAAGGCACCGAGCAGGAGGGTACAGGCGCCTGCCCCGCCGACGATCCAGAACCACTCCTCGGTGCCCGACAGCGTTGGCCATAGGCGTGCCAGCAGGAATACCCCGGCCTTGACCATGGTCGCCGAATGCAGATAGGCCGAGACTGGCGTGGGAGCAGCCATGGCATGCGGTAGCCAGAACTGGAAGGGAAATTGCGCACTCTTGCTCAGGGCACCGATCAGGATCAGCGGTAGCAACACAGGATAGAGCGCGTGCTGGCGGACGGTTTCGCCAGCGGCCAGGACCTTGTCCAGGTCATAGCTGCCGACCACATGGCCGAGCAGCAAGGCGCCGACCAGCAGGCACAAGCCACCTGCGCCCGTGACCATCAGCGCCATGTAGGCACCGCGGCGGGCATCGCTGCGGTGGTGCCAGTAGCCGATGAGGAGGAAGGAGAACAGGCTGGTCAGCTCCCAGAAGAACACCAGCTGAATCAGGTTGCCGGAAATCACCAGCCCGAGCATTGCGCCCATGAAGGCCAGGAAGAAGGCGAAGAATCGGGGCACGGGGTCTTGGGGCGACATATAGTAGCGCGCATACAGCGACACCAGCGTACCGATACCCAGCACTAGCAGCGAGAACAGCCAGGCGAAGCCATCCATGCGCAGCACGAGGTTGAGCCCGAGGCTGGGCAGCCAGAGGAATTCTTCGCGGATCACGCCGCCATGGGCGATCTGCGGGTACAGCAGCGCTACCTGGACAGTGCCGACCAAGGCCACGAGCCCGGCGAGAATGGACTCGGCGTTACGCGCATTGTGCGGCAGCACGGCTGCCAGGCAACTGCCGATGAAGGGCAGAAGCAATAGCACTATCAAAGACATAGCGTTCTAATCTACAGAGGTTTGCCATGGATCATACGTGCCACGCTGGTGATCACCAACACGCAAGCTGTGGCAGAATCCTACAAAAGCGCTGTGACAAGCTGTTTTTTTATAACAGTTTTTTTCAGAGCATAGCCGCTGATCAGGAGTTCAACGCCCTGTCTCGCTTTCGCTTGGCGTCAGGCCTTGCGGCTCTGGAAGGGGATCGCGATCGCGGCGAATCTTCAGTTCGCTGACGACTACGGCGATCACGATCAGCAGGCCACCAATAAGCGCCACACCTGGCAAGCGGTCCCCTGCGATACGGCCAACGATGCCGGCCCAGACGGGTTCGCCGGCATAGATCAGTGTGGCGCGGGTTGGCGAGACGGATTTCTGCGCCCAGTTCATCGCTACCTGGATTACCGCGCTCATGGCACCCAGGCCAAGGGCACTGGCCAACAGCAGCCAGGAAAAGTCCGGAATGCGTTCCTGGGTCGGAACGATCATCAGGAATGATAGCGCCGAGGCAGTTGCCAGTTGCACCACGGTGACCCGGCGCACGTCGACCTTGCCGGCATAACGACTGATCAGGATGATCTCGCCGGCGATGGCCACAGCGCTGACCAGGGTCACGATTTCGCCTTCGCTGAAATGCAGCGCACCGCCCTCAGGGCCGGCCAGCAGCATCAGTCCGACGAAGGCCAGGCAAATGCCGATGCTTGGCATCAGGCCGGGCCGACGCCCCAGCACCAACCACTGCAGCAGCGGCACAAAAGGCACGTAGAGTGCCGTGATGAAGGCCGATTGGCTGCTACTGATGGTTTGCAGGCCCATGGTCTGCAAGCCATAGCCGAGCATGATCGATACACCGATCACCACGCCAGCTTTCAACTCGGTGAACGTCAGGCCCGAGAGCGCTCTCGCCGATACCAACCCGACGAAAAATGCCGCTGCCGCAAACCGCAGGCCGACGAAGAACATCGGTCCGCTCACGGCCATGACGTTGTGCACGATCAGGAACGTGCCGCCCCAGAGCATGGTGATGAACACCAGCACCCATTCGGCTTTGCTCAGGCGAAAGGATACGGACGGCCGTTGGCTGCTGGTGGTTTGGGTCATGGTCTTGCGCACTCGGAAGGGGCGGCGCACAATCGCCGCAAAGTGGGCAGTATACTGCGCAATCCCTACCAGTGAGCAATATAGTGCACAAAGATTCTTCGCACCGTGCTTCGGTGCTGCAGCACGTCAGTCAGAACATTCGCCGCTTGCGTAACGACAAAGGGCTTAGCCAGACTGCTCTGGCCGAACACTCTGGTGTGAGTCGGCGCATGCTGGTCGCCATCGAGGCGGGCGAGAAGAACGTCAGCCTCACCACCCTCGACCTGATCGCCGAAGCGCTGGGGGTGGCGTTCAGTACGCTGATCCAGGCGCCCGAGCAGCGCGATCCTGCACGCATCAACGAGCTGGCCTGGGCCGGCGAGCAGCCTGATAGCCGCGCAGTGCTGCTGGGTAGCAGCCCGGCGCGGCGCGAGGTCGAGCTCTGGGAATGGACCCTGGCACCGGGCGAGCACTATGCCAGTGAGGCTGACGCCGAGGGTTGGAGCGAGCAGATCTATGTGGTCGAGGGCTGCCTGACGCTGTTGATCGAAGGGGGTGAACTGCACCTGCGCGCTGGGGAGTTCCACATCTTCCCCAGCGACTGCCGCTATGCCTACCGCAACGACGGCGACCAGCCCACGCGATTCGTGCGTAATGTGGTGATCTGAATCCCCGCCTACCTGGCCAGCAGCGTGTCGGTACTTTCGACAGTGGCAAAGGCGAAGGCCAGCGCTGCCATGGCTGAGTCGTGCACATGCGATGCGGGCACCGTCTGTCCATTGAACTCCAGGGCCAGCGTAGCGCAGGCGTCGTGCGCCACCGAGACCTGGTAGCCGAAGTCAGAGGCGGCGCGGGTGGCCGAATCGATGCACATGTGGCTCATGGCGCCGACGATGGTCAGTGCTTTCACCTCATGCTTGTCGAGCAGCGATTTGAGCTCGGTGTCGCGAAACGCGTTGACCTGATGCTTGAGTACCACCGGCTCGTTGCTGACCGGCAGCACCTTGGCGTGGATCTCGGCGCCTGGCGAGCCGGGGGCGAAGAACGGCGCATCGGCTGATTCGAACTCGTGACGCACATGCACGACCAGGTCGCCGCGCTTGCGGGCAGCGGCGAGCAGGCGGGCAGCGTTGTCGGCCGCCGCGTCGGCGCCATCGAGAGTCCATTTGCCACCGGGGAAGTAATCGTTCTGGATATCGATGAGAATCAGGGCCTGTTTGTTCATGTCGCGTGCCTCCTTGGGCGTGGTCGTGGTGTGACGATAGTTATAGGCTTGAACGAACTACATGAGGATTGGCGCGATCGACACAATGAAGGCAAAAACTGACATCGGCGTAGGCCTGGAAATCGGCGTGCTGGTCTATCCCGAGGCGCAACGTGCCGCCGTGCATGGATTGACGGATCTGTTCACGGTCGCCAGTCGGGTCGCCTGCGAACTCGGTGGTGGGGAGCAGCTGCGGATCCGCGTCAGCCACTGGCAACTGGATCAGGCCGGCGAACTCTGCGAGGTTTACGACAGCCTGCCGGGCGTGCCCCATGATCTCAAGGTATTGGTAGTGCCGCCCAGTCTTGGTCCGGCACCTGCACCTGCGCTGCTCGAGCGGCACCGCGCGCACTTGTGCCAATGGCATGCACGCGGCACGGTGCTCGCGTCGGTGTGCATCGGCGTGTTCTTCATCGCGGCCAGTGGCCTGCTGGACGGGCGCTCGGCGAGCACCCACTGGAACTACGCCCAGACCTTGGCCGAGCGCTATCCCCAAGTACGTGCCGACGCCAGCGTATCGGTACTGGACGACGGTGACATCATGACGTCGGCCGGCCTGATGGCCTGGACCGAACTTGGGCTGCGCCTGCTGGAGCGTTTCCTTGGTGCGACTCTGGCGCGCGAGACCGCCCGCTACCTGGCGGTCGATCCGGTACCGACCCCGCTGCCCGGTGCGTTGTTCGCGCCGAGGCTGGATCACGGCGATGAAGCCGTGCTGAAGGTGCAGCACTGGCTGCAGGGGAGTGGCGCGCAAGAAGCCAATCTGGCAAGCATGGCCGGATGTGCCGGGCTTGAAGAGCGCACATTTCTGCGACGCTTTCGCGCGGCGACTGGGCTGCGTCCTACGCAATACTGCCAGCAGGTCCGGGTAGGGCGTGCCTGCCGCCTGCTGGAGTTCACCCGGCGCAGCGTCGACCAGATTGCCTGGGGCGTGGGCTACCAGGACCCCGGTGCCTTCCGTAAGGTGTTCCAGCGCATCACTGGCCTTACACCCAGTGACTACCGGCGACGTTTCGCTGTGGTTGCCTGAGCGTCCGCGCCTAGCGGGTGAGGCCCAGGACCTTGCTCGGCGAGACGGTCGTGGTGGTTGCGCAGCGGACATTCCTTCAAAGACATACAGCCGCAGCCGATACAACCATCCAGCTGGTCGCGCAGCATCATCAGTTCTTCGATGCGGTGGGTCAGGTCTTCTCGCCATTGCGCGGAGAACCGCTGCCAGTCTTCGGCGGTCGGTGTGTGCCCTTTGGGCAGTGTATTGAGCGCCTCGGCGACGTGTGCCAGCGGCACCCCGAGGCGCTGCGCCATCTTGATCACCGCTACCCGGCGCAGCATGGCCCGTTCGAAGCGGCGCTGGTTGCCGTTGTTGCGCGTGCTGTGGATCAGTCCCTTGCTTTCATAAAAGTGCAGCGCGGTCACCGCGACGCCGCTGCGCGCCGCCAACTGACCTACGCTGAGCAGGCGCTCCGGTGCCGCCACAATCTGGCTGGGCATGTCGAAATATTCCTTGACCTTGACTTAACTCGAGGTTTTACCCTGCTCGCCATCACGCTGCAAGTACCCCGAGCAAGGAGACTGTTCATGGCGGCCACCCCCCATTCCCTATGGTTTACCCAGATGATCGAGTACGAAGTGCCGGCGATTCGGCAACAGGCCCTGGCCGAGGCTTTGGTCCTGCGGGCCGAGGAGATCGCCAGCCGTTGCGATGGTCTGCTGGGTGTCAGCATTCAGGCCAGTGTCGATGGCAGCCGAGTGCTGCAGTACCTGCAATGGCAATCGCGCCAGGAGTGGGCGGCTGCCGCGTCCTGTTTCGTCGAAGAGCCGTTCCTCGACCTGTTGCAGCGTCACCAGGCGCGCGGCGTCAACTTCACGGCCTACCAGACCCTGCGTAGCCTGGTGCGGGGCCTCGATGGCGGCTTGCACTGCGAGGTTGGTGAGGCCCAGGTTCATCAAGGGGCGTAGTACTGCATGCCATTACCGGCCAATCCTGTTGTTCGCGGGATTGGCAGGGGGCAGTCCGGGCAATCGCAAGGCTGTTGCGGACGATCCGATTGCGGGCGCTGACGGCGTGTTCCATTATCCCGATCTGGAACCGTCCAAGATGTGATCGCAGGAGAGCGCATGAACAGTCTGAACCCCCTTCAAAAATCCATACCGGCACGCCTGGCGCGTGTGCGCGAGGTCATGGTCAGGGAGGGTATCGATGCCCTGTTGGTGCCCTCAGCCGACCCACACTTGTCCGAGTATCTGCCCGGCCATTGGCAAGGGCGCCAATGGCTGTCTGGCTTCCAGGGCTCGGTCGGCACGCTGGTGGTGGCCGCGGGGTTCGCCGGGTTGTGGGTCGATAGCCGCTATTGGGAGCAGGCAGAGAAGGAGTTGGCGGGCAGTGGCATCGAGCTGATGAAGCTGCTACCGGGCCAGCCAGGTGCATTGGACTGGCTGGGTGAGCAGGTTGCCAGCGGCGGTGCTGTGGCAGTTGATGGTGCGGTCATGGCGCTGGCCTCTTCCCGTCAATTGGCAGAGCGCCTGAGCGCGCGCAATGTGAGGCTGTTGACCGATCGGGACCTGCTTGGTGAGGTCTGGAGTGATCGTCCGGCCTTGCCCGGCAACCCCGTCTATCAGCACCTGCCTCCCCAGGCTACGGCCAGTCGCGCGCAGAAGCTCGTTGAGCTGCGTCAGGCCCTCGACAGCAAGGGCGCTGACTGGCATTTCATCGCTACTCTGGACGACATCGCCTGGCTGTTCAATCTGCGTGGCAGTGATGTTTCGTACAACCCGGTGTTCGTTTCCTTCGCCCTGATTAGTCGTGATCAAGCCACGCTCTTCGTCGGTCAGGACAAGATCAATAGCCATCTGCGTCAAGTACTGGCTGCCGACGGTATCCAGGTGCGTGACTACGCGGAAGTTGGTCAGGCACTTGCGGGTCTCGTTGGCGGCACTCGCCTGCTGGTCGATCCGGCGCGTGTCACCCATGGCCTGCTGGACAATCTCGACGAGCGAGTCGTGCTGGTCGAGGGCATCAATCCGACCACGCTGAGCAAGTCGCGCAAGAGCGAGGCGGATCTGGTTCATATTCGCCAGGTGATGGAGCAGGACGGTGCAGCCTTGTGCGAGTTCTTCGCCTGGTTCGAGGCGAACCTTGGGCGCGAGACCATCACCGAACTGACGGTCGATGAGCAACTGAGCGCGGCACGTGCACGGCGTCCTGACTTCGTCTCGCTGAGCTTCTCGACCATCGCGGCGTTCAATGCCAATGGTGCCATGCCCCATTACCGCGCCACCGAGCAATCGCATGCGGTGATCGAGGGTAATGGCCTGCTGCTGATCGACTCGGGCGGCCAGTACCTGGGCGGGACCACCGACATTACCCGGATGGTGCCCATCGGTACACCCAGCCTGGAGCAGAGACATGACTGCACGCGGGTGCTCAAGGGAGTGATAGCGCTGTCGCGGGCGAGTTTCCCGCGGGGCATTCTTTCGCCGTTGCTCGATGCCATCGCCCGGGCACCGATCTGGGCCGATCAGGTCGACTACGGCCATGGCACCGGGCATGGCGTGGGCTACTTCATGAATGTGCACGAGGGGCCGCAGGTCATTGCCTATCAGGCGGCAACTACGCCGCAGACGGCCATGCAGGTCGGGATGATCAGTTCGATCGAGCCGGGCACATACAGACCTGGAGCCTGGGGCGTGCGAATCGAGAATCTCGTAGTCAATCGGGAGGCGGGCAGGAGCGCTTTTGGCGACTTCCTGGCCTTTGAAACCCTGACGCTTTGCCCGATCGACACACGGTGCTTGCTGCCCGAGCTGCTCGATGTTTCGGAGCGCCTATGGCTCAACCGTTATCACGAGACCGTGCGTGAGCGATTAGCGCCCCTGTTGCAAGGCGACGCACTGACTTGGTTGAGACTGCGTACGCAACCGGTCTGATCGACCGACTCGAACGAGAAAGGGCAGCCTGAGGCTGCCCTTTCGTTTATTTGCAGATGACGATCATGCTTCGGCTGGTGTAGCCGGCGGGGTTGATCCCGAACACGTAGTCGCCCGGTTCTTCGTCGCTGTCGCTGGAGCGAGCGATCACCTTGTACCCCTTGCTGCCGCAGGACGCCTGTGCATTGGCGTAGCACTTGTCCCAGGATGATGAAAGGCCGGAGCAGTTGATGTGCAGGCCTTTCTTCCCCCGCTTCACCTCGGTCTTGGCTGTAGCGGCACACCCAGCAATGGCCAAGATGGCCAGGATGAGAAAAATACGTTTCATTCCTGTCCTTATCTGGGCGGTGAGTAGTGTCCGCCCTTCTAGTGATGACTCGTTCTTCCTGAAATTCCCCTGCTTCCGTGCCCGGTTCAGTAGATCGTCTGAAGATGATGATGCCGTGACAGCTTAAACAGCCTGGCAGACAGGTACAAGGCTGAAGCTGTTCCAAATGAAAGTATTTCTCAAATCAGTCAGCCGCTACGGGAGGGCTGCTTTCCTTGCGCATCGAGAGTGTGGCCCCTACCGAGGCAGTAATGATTGCCAGGATCGCCAGCCACTGGGTCAGGCTGAGAACTTCACCAAGGAACAAAAGCCCCGACAATGCGCCGAATGCGGGCTCGATACTCATCAGTGTGCCGAAGGTTCGCGCGGGCATCCGCGTCAGTGCGACCATTTCCAGGCTGTAGGGCAGGGCGGTAGAAAGGATTGCCACCGCAAGTGCGACCGGAATCAGCGCAGGGGTGAGCAAGGCGCTGCCGGCATGGGCGATGCCGATGGGAGCAACGAACAGCGCCGCGATCAATACGCCCAGGGCCGCAGTCTGAATGCCGTTTTCCGCGCCGGCGCGCTGGCCATATAGAATGTAGAGCGCCCAGCAGACGCCGGCACCCAAGGCGTAGGCCGCGCCGGTCAGGTCGAGGGATGCTCCCGTCTGGCCTGTCGGGATGAGCAGTAGCAGGCCGACGATGGCGAGCGCGATCCAGAGAAAGTCCAGGGCCCGGCGCGAAGCGAAGATCGCTACTGCCAGCGGACCGGTAAACTCCAGTGCCACGGCGATGCCTAGCGGAACGCTGCGCAATGACATATAGAAGAGGAAGTTCATCCCGCCCAAGGCCAGCCCATAGATGATGACGCTGCGCAGGGTGCTGGCATTGAACCTCGCGCGCCACGGACGCAGCAGCGCGAGCATGATGATGCTCGCAAAGATCAGGCGCAGTGTTGTGGTGCCCTGGGCGCCGACAACCGGAAACATGCTCTTGGCCAGTGATGCTCCGGACTGGATGGAGGCCATGGCAATCAACAGCAGGCCGATAGGGAACAGCGTAGCGGCCAGGCTGCGGGGCTGGGTGTTCATTTGGGGGAGACTGTCCTAATAAGAAGAAAAGGTGATCTGCGCAATATAGTGCGCAAATCCCGGTGGCGGGTGCAACTGCTCTTGAGGTATGCGCAGGCTAAGCCATTCATTCTGATTAAGATTTTGTGAAATAAAAGGTTGACGGCCTCTCAGATCCCCTTATAATGCGCCCCAC